>JALHSU010000015.1 GCA_022865345.1 Candidatus Zixiibacteriota bacterium | reverse complement strand
TGGCTAAAGGGAAACCCAAAATGCTGGCCCTGGTTGCTTGTATGAAAAAATTACTGATAATGATTAGAGCTATACTAACTCAAAAAATACCTTTTAACCCAGCTATTCAAAGCTTGACATGAAAGACGGTATCTACAAATATCTATTCCTCTTTTTTTCCTCCCAAGATTATTCCTATTGGTTTCAGGGATTCCACATGGTCGCAGACCACTTTGATGGCGGCTGTTATCGGGACTGCTAAGATGATACCGATTGCTCCCCAGAGCCATGCCCAGAACATAGAGGCGATCAGAATAGCTAAGGAGTTGAGATTTATCTTATTCTCTAAAAGTTTCGGCGTGACCAGGTTGCTTTCTAAAAGCTGAATTGCCTCATAAAAGATAAAAACCCACAGAACCGGTAAAAAGGACTGGAATTGTATTCCAGCTACCACAAGGGGAATGATTAAGCCCACAAAGGGACCGATATAGGGAACTAAATTCAAAAATCCGGCTAAAGGTCCTAGGATATAGGCATAATTCAAACCCAGAACCAAGAATCCAAGAGAGTAAATCAAGGAGAGAGCTAAAGTGGTGAAGAATTTTACCAGGACAAAACCTCTGATCTGCTGATTTATCTCGGTCAGAATCTTTTCACTTAACTGCTCATTTGAGCTTCCGAATGCTTTTATGATTTTCTTCTTCAGATAAGGATATTCATTCAGAATAAAAAGCGTCAAAAAGAAGACAAAGAACGAGCCAAGTACAAAAGAGAGTAGCGAGCTTAAGCCCCGGGCTAAATATTTGGAAATCCAGGTTAAATTTTTTAATTGCAGGTTTTCAAAATCAGGTCCCTGGGCTGGAGAGATTGCACCTCTGTCGATCAGATTCTGTTTAAGCCGGGCAAGAAATGAGAGGACCTGATCCCAGTAAGCAGGAATCTGCTGAACAAAGGAATTTGCCTGACCGATTATCAGGTAACTTAAAAACCCTACAATGACCAGGCTGGCCAAGACCACTAAAAGCACCGAGATAAAATGCGGGATTTTGAGGCGATCTAAGAAAAAAATAAACGGGCTTAGCATATAGGCTAAAGAGACGGAAACAAGAATCGGAATCAAAATCGGGCTGGCAAAATAGCAGAAAGCGGTAAAGGCGGCCAGAGCCAAAAAGGGTAAGGCTACTGATTGTAAGGTTAGAGAAGTTTTTGGTTCAGGCATTTGAAAAAACTCCCTCACAGCTGATTATTATGATTAAGTCGAATTTGACCTTGAGGCTGATAAATCCGTTATAGAATCTGTTTAATCCGCTCAATCAGCTGTGAATTTTTTTACTCCTCAGTTCAAGGTAGTGCGAGGCTTTAGCCTCGCAATGGCGACCCTAAAGGGTCGCACTACGAGCTGTATGATAACATCCAGTTGGTAGCCGCAGACTTTAGTCTGCGTTACAATGCTCCGATTACTGATACGCCCACATGGGCGGTTACCTTCCTCGATGGGATGGGTGGCATCCCCAAACAAGTTTGGGTATGGCACCCTTTTGAAGTGTAGGGGCGTATTGCAATACGCCCCTACATCCCATATTCATCGAAAAAGTTTCAATAACTTCTCCAGAGGCAGAGTATTCACCACATCCTCAGGCTCAAGCCAACCCCTGCGCGCAGTTGCTATCCCGTATCTTATCCAGGAAAGATGCTCTGTCCAGTGAGAATCCGTAGAGATTGCTATTTTAACTCCTTTCTCTTTAGCTTTCCTGCAGTGCAAATCGTTCAAATCCAGCCTGTCTGGATAGGCATTTAACTCCATAATCTTATGGTTGGCTTTAGCTGCATCTAAAACTTTATCCATGTCCACCTCGTAAGGGTCTCTCCTGCCGATCAGCCTTCCCGTGGGGTGAGCGATAATATCCACATAAGGATTTTCTATCGCACCGATTATCCTTTTGGTCATCTCATCTTTCGGCTGGGTGAATTTGGTGTGGACCGCAGCAACGACTATCTCTAACTCCTTCAGAACATCATCCTCAAAATCCATCTTACCGTTGGACCTTATATCAACCTCTGCTCCGTTTAATATGACAAAACCTTTAAGCTTTTGGCTTACTTTATCTATTTCCTGTTTCCGTTTTTCAATCCTTTCCGGAGTAAGCCCATTGGTTATTCCAATAGTTGGAGAATGGTCGCACAAAGCCATATAAAGATATCCCATCTTCCGGGCAGCCAATGCCATATCCTCGATTGAGCTTCTGCCATCAGTCCAGTTGGAATGGATGTGCAGGTCACCTTTTAAATCCTTTTGTTCGATCAGATGAGGTAATTTCCCTTTTTGAGCAGCTTCAATTTCACCCCAGTCTTCCCTGATCTCAGGCGGAATAAAGGGTAATCCTACGGATTTGAAAATCTCCTCCTCAGTTTTTCCTGCAATACTTTTTTTACCTTTGAACACTCCGTATTCATTGATTTTCAAACCCCTGTCAATTCCCAAAGATCTTATCCTTATATTATGAGCTTTGGAGCCAGTGAAATAGTGCAAAGCTGCACCATACGATTCCGGTTTGACCACCCTTAGGTCTATCTGAAAGCCGTCTTTGGTCATCACACTGGATTTAGTAGCACCTTCAGATATGATATTTTGCACCTCTGGAAGTTTGACAAAAGCATCTGAGACTTTCTTCGCTTTTGTGGAGGATACCAAAATATCAACGTCCCCGATGGTCTCTTTCATTCTTCTTATGCTTCCTCCCAGGTTTATATCCTTGACTTCCTTCACCTGTTTCAATTGATAAACTATAGATTCAGCCCTTGGCAGAATAACGCCGAGAGGAAATCTTTCCTTGTGTCTTCTTTCCTGGTCAATCCCTTTAAGAATATTCTGCTCGGTTTTTTCTCCTAATCCTGGAAGGCCTCTCAACTTTCCGGCCTTGGCAGCCTTTTCGAGCTGGTCTATGGTTTTAATCCCCAGCTTGTCATAAATCAGCTTCACATGTTTGGGACCCAACCCTGGTACCTGCAAAAGCTCGATCAAAGGGGCAATCTCAGATTTTTTCAGCTTCTCATACATCTCCAGTTTCCCGGTCTCCACCAGCTCTTTTATCTTCAAAGCTACCTTCTCACCAATTCCGGGAAGCTCCTTCAACTGCTCCACATCCTTGATCTCTGAAAGCTCCTTGGTGTAGCTCTCCACAGTCTGCGCGGCTTTGATATAAGCCCTGATCTTGAAGGGGTTTTCCCCCTGGATTTCCAGGATCTCGGCGATGTGATAAAATATGTTGGCTATATCCTGATTGGTCATAAAAACAAGGGTTTAATGGTTAAACAAATCCCTCACAGCTGATCATTGGAATTAAGTCGAATTTGACCTTGAGGCTGATAAATCTGTTATTAAATCCGTTTAATCCACTCAATCAGCTGTGAATTTCCTTCCTACGCTGGATGATAACATCCAGCGTGAACCTAAAGAATCCCTCGCTCCAGGCGGATGTTATCATCCGCTGTAGTTTAGGTTCTAACTGACTTTAGTCAGGTTTTGAATTCATTAAATATCCGACTTATCTACTACCTGCCAGCAGAAAAAGTCCTATCAAACTAAGAGCAATCCCCAAAAGCTTTTGAATGCCAAAAGGCTCCTTGAGAAGCAAAATCCCGGCTATTGCCATCACCAGAAGACTCCCTCCCCAGACTATCGGTCCGGCTATTGACAACTCGCCTTTTGACCTGAAAATGAAAAAGTAAAGCACCGACCCGATTCCCACGCATACACCAGCTAAGATGGAAAAAGTAATGCCCTGGCTTGTGGTCTCGACCGACTTCTTGCCTGCCAGGCTGAGGTAGATGAAAAAGAGCAATATGCACAAGACCGCAGTTGACTCAACCAGCAAAGCTCCCAAGGAATCAGAGATTTTGCCAGCCGCAATCTTATTAAAGACATTGAAAAATCCAAAAATGATTGCCAGTAATATCGAACCTATAAGCCAGGCTTGCATATATCTCCTGTTTATTTTTGCTCCCAGCGGATGTTATCATCCGCTCGTTGTTTTTATTTGCTCTTCGTTGGTGTCCCCACCAACGAAGGTAATATTCTCATTTTTTTCCGACCATCCCCAAATGAATTTGGGGATGCCACCCCATTGCTTCTCCATCTTTATCGGGTGCCACCCCCAAACTTGCTTTGGGGGTGCACACGTCGTTATGCTGTCAGGTGGTAACACCTGACAGCACAGCAAAGTGTGATACAATCAAACACAGGAACTTCTCTAAAATCTGAAAACAACTCCGATCTTGGGATTCAAGATCACGCTGGAGCCAACCTGCAAAGCCTCCGGTGGCTTCAGACCGGGATCAAAAAGAAAATTATCCTCAATTTCAGCAAACAAAGCAAAATGCCTCAAGGAAAACTCCAACCCTCCTCCAACGTTCACACCAGCATAATTTTCGGAAATCTTTCGTGATCCGCCGTCTGTAAAATCCACAAGGTTTAGATGATAGGTTCCTATTCCCATTTTCATAAAAGGTGTAACGATGCTCCTGTCAATGAGCACTTTCAAGTAGGCTATCCCAGCCGTCCAGTCCCAGTCACTGGTCAGGGGTAATGTTTTCATCCCACCAGGGTCAGCCGCAAATGTTACTGAGTTCCCCTTGAAGGAAAGGCTGCCTACCTGAAACCCTAAAAGAAAAGCAGAATGCGATTTTCGACCAAGAGTTCCTAAAATGTATTCGAATCCTAATCCAAAACTGGTCTTGCCTCCAGCCGTGGCTTGCTTCAAGTGGTCGTTCATGGCAACCGTATGCCCCAAATCCAGTAATATGCCGAAACGTTCTTTTGCATCGGTTAATTGAAAGGAAAACAAAATAAGGGTCGAACTTATGACAGGCAAAATCTTTTTCATCTCACACCTCCCTGTTTAAGGGAGTGTTACTTCCCAATCATCTTTCTTAATTGCTCTTCATTTATAGTTTTCACACCTAATTTTTGAGCATCAGATAATTTTGAGCCAGGATCTTTCCCCACTACCACAAAATCTGTCTTCTTGCTAACTGACGAAGATACCTTACCGCCCATATCTTCGATTATCTTTTTAGCTTCATCTCTGGTAAAAGAATCTAAGCCGCCAGTTAAGACGAAGGTTTTGCCGGTCAAGGGAGTGACCGTGGTTTTGACCTTCATCTCAGGAAATTTCACCCCAGCTTTTTTGAGTTTCTCCAGTACTTTCTGATTTTTCTCATCGTGAAAGAAATTGTAAATGCTCTCCCCCACCACTGGACCTATCTCGAAGACTGAAGTTAAATCTTCAACTGACTGTCTGGCTAAATTATCCAGAGATTTGAATTCACGCGCTAAAACAGATGCCATATGCTCACCCACGTTTCTTATTCCCAGAGCGAATGTCAAGTGCGGCAGATCCGCGTTTTTACTCTTATTTATGGCGTCAATTAAATTCTGAGCTAATTTTGGTCCCATTCTCTCCATCTTGTCAAGCAGGTCTTTTTCGGTCAGATAATATAAGTCAGCCGGATCTTTGACCATTCCCAGATCAACCATCTGCTCGATGAACTTATACCCCAGCCCTTCCATATCCATCCCGCCTTTGGAGGCAAAATGGGAAATCCTCTCTTTTAACTGAGCAGGACAGGCAATTCCAGTGCATCTGTGCACTGCTTCTCCCGGTGGTCTTTCTACTTTAGAGCCGCAAACCGGACACTTGTCCGGAAACACAAATTTTCTTTCCTTTCCATTCCTTTTGTTTTTTATTACCATAACCACTTCGGGGATTACATCTCCAGCCCTCTGAACCAGTACCGTATCTCCTATCTTAATATCTTTTTTATTGATCTCATCTTCATTGTGCAGGGTAGCGCGTGAAATCTCCACCCCACCAACTCTCACTGGCTCCAAAATCGCTACGGGAGTCAAGGCACCGGTTCTTCCGACATTTACCAAAATATCTTTTATCTTGGTGGTCTCCTGCTGGGGAGGAAATTTCCAGGCAACTGCCCATCTGGGGCCGCGCGAAAGCTCTCCTAACTTTTTCTGCAGCTTGAAATCATTGACCTTTATGACAACTCCATCCAGCTCATAATCCAGTCCGTTCCTCAAGGATAAAATCTTCTGGTAATAGCCTTTGATCTCTTCTAAGCTTTTGCACAATTTCATATCCTGGCTCAGATGAAATCCCAGGTCTCTGAGATACTGGATGGTTTCAAACTGTGTTGAAAGCTTTTTCCCCTGAACCTGGCCTGTGCCGTAAACAAAGGAAGTCAGATGCCGGGATGCGGTTATCTTGGAATTAAGTTGTCTAACTGAGCCTGCGGCAGCATTACGCGGATTGGCAAACAAAGGCTCTCCGTTCTTCTCTCTTTCCTTGTTCAGTTTTTCCAGCTCAGATTTGGTCATAATGACCTCACCCCTGACCTCCAGCAGTTTAGGCATGGTCGTTTTCTTAGCCAGAAGCTTCATTGGAATTGTTTTCACGGTCTTAAGGTTTAAGGTAACATCTTCACCCACATACCCATCCCCACGGGTAGAGCCTTGCTTCAAAACTCCATCGACATAGACTAACTCAATGGCTAATCCATCGAACTTCGGCTCAGCTGTGTATTCTATCTTGGACTCAGGTAAACCGGATAATTCCAGCACCCGCCGGTGAAAATCCGAAAGCTCCTCTTCAGTTGTAGCTTTGTTCAAGCTCAGCATCGGAAGAGAATGCTTGACGGTTTTGAATTCGGTTAAAGGGGGTGCACCAATCCTCTGGGTAGGAGAATCAGGTGTGACCAGCTCAGGGTATTTTTTCTCTAACTCGACTAACTCATCAAAAAGACGGTCATATTCCGCATCCGAGACTTCAGGCGAGTCTAAAACATAATACAGGTAATTATGATAGTTTATCTTCTCCCTGAGCTCTTGGATTTTCTTTCTTGTTTTCTCATCGATTTTGGGCATAACAATTTCTATTGGAGTGTAAAGCTTCAGCTTTACTTTTCTTAATGCACTAACTCAGTAGGTAAACCTAAAGGTTTACACTCCACACATTCTCTTAAATATCTAACTTTTTTTGAGTATCGTAGGCAGGGCTCCCAGCCCTGCGAATCTTTATTTCTTAGTGACCCCTTTAAGATTTCTCAGCCCCCTCTTCTTCCCTTGGTCCCGCCCAAGAATTTGTCTTTCCTCTTGCGATCGAAAAGGTGCTTACCGTGCTTGGTCATATCCCTTCTGAAATCTTTGATTTTTTCTTTGAACTGGGATTCGATGACATGCTCTTGTTTCAGTCTTTCATGTTTTTCTTTACCGGCTTTTCCCTCTTTATGCTCCGCTTTTTCTTCCGGCAGTTTCTCTTTTTCCTGGGGCTGTTCTTCCATTCTATCCCTCCGTTTTTGGTTTGTTATCGGCTATAATCTATTCAGGAACTGAAACAAAGTCAAATAAAAAAGATATAACCTTTGGCGTAGTCAATTGTGTCGGTTTAGATAGAAGCAGCATTCTTGCTTGAATTCCACGAACTTTCCTGAATATTAAAGCCAGATTTTACCTTGATTTCTCAAGAAAGGTTTGTATCTTATTTGAGTCGAAACAATCCCGGAATTTTCTTTGAGAGCGAGAATTCCTTAAAGTAAACTTTACGGTAAACAATTGAGAGGTGATTTATGAAGAGACTATACTTTCTAATAACTGTTTGCATCTATCTTTTCCTTTTTGCTTTTATTTCCCAGGTGGACCCGTGCACCAGCCTTCTGGTGTCTAAAGGAGCTTCAGAGGATGGGGCTGTTATGATAACCTATACTTGCGATGGGGAGTTTCATTCGCATCTGGAGTACACTCTTGCGGCAGACCATAAGCCCGGGGATTCTCTTGAGATTAGGGATTGGTCCGGAAAGGTGCGCGGCAAGATAAAACAGGTCCCGCACACTTATGCTGTGGTTGGTTTGATGAACGAGCATCAATTGACAATTGGCGAGACTACTTTTGACGGGCGTGAGGAATTGCAGAATCCGGAGGGGCTTTTGCATTACTGGGACCTGATACAGCTCGCACTGGAGCTGGCAAAAACCGCCAGGGAGGCAATAAAGGTGATAACCGAGCTTATGGCAGACTATGGGTACCGTTCCACAGGAGAATCATTCTCCATAGCTGATACCAAAGAGGCATGGATTCTGGAGATGATCGGTCCAGGAAAAGGCGGTAAGGGAGCAGAATGGGTGGCTTTAAGAATTCCGGATGGTTATATCTCCTGCCATGCTAATAAATCCAGAATCGGGGAGTTCCCTTTGAAAGACCCGAAGAACTGCTTGTATTCTGAAAATGTTATCTCTTTTGCAGTTGAAAAGGGTTATTATGACCCGAAATCTGGTAAGCCCTTCCGCTTCTGTGATGCCTATTGTCCTGCTGACGCAAAGAATAAAAGGTTAGCTGATACGCGAGTCTGGAGCATCTTCCGCAGAGCAGCACCCTCACAGAACTTTTCTCCAGATTATCATCGCGGAATCGAAGGAGCAAAACCTTATCCTTTGTGGATTAAGCCTGATAGGAAATTGTCCGTGAAAGATGTTTTCGCCCTTATGCGTGACCATTATGAAGGAACACCTTATGACCTGACCAAAGGGATCGATGCTGGTCCGTATGGAAATCCGAATCGAAGCCGCCCTATTACCTGGATGGTTGACAGTGTCGAATACGGCTGGGAGCGTCCGATTTCGACTCCTCAGACCGCATTTTCATTCGTCTCTCAATCCCGTTCCTGGCTCCCGGACCCTATAGGAGGCGTTCTCTGGTATGGACTGGATGATACTTACACCTCCTGTTATATACCTTTTTACTGCGGCATCGATACAGTTCCAAAGTCTTTCACAGTAGGCAGCTTGAACAAATTCTCCTGGGAATCAGCCTGGTGGGTCTTCAACTTCGTGGCAAATTATGCCAATCTGAAATATTCCTATATGCTGCCAGAGATTCAGGCAGTGCAGAAGGACATCGAAGGAAATTTCCTTTCCCTGCAGCCAACAATGGAAAAAACTGCATTGGAACTTGAAAAAAAAGACCAAAAGCTGTTGACTCGATATTTGACCGACTATTCAGTTGAGAATGCTGAGATGGTAGTATCCAGATGGAAAGAGTTAGGCGAGCATCTGGTTACCAAGTACAATGATGGCTATGTCCAGGACGAAACCGGCGAGCCAGAGGAAAAAGGTTATCCAGATAATTGGTTGAGAGAGGTCTTGAAATCAAACCCTGACCAGTTCAGGTTAAAGCCCAAACGGGCAGACATGCCTGAATGGGAGCCAAAAGATTGAGAATGAAAAGGAGTGCATCAGCTTGCTGATGCTTGATAAACTACAGTGCTTGCCAAGTCTCCTGACCAGGCAAGTCAAATTTATTCTGCGTCGGGTCAGGGGACCCGACGTCCACATTTAATCAATTTCGATTGAAAGGTGAATAAGGTAGCTCACCCCCAAACTCTGTTTGGGGATGCTCCTTGAAACACTAAGCTATATAACCAAAAGGAGGTAATATGCTCTCACAAAATAACCCCCTGCTTGAGTACCAGATGAAATTCTGGAGAGAAAGTCTCAAGCCAACTTTAAACCAGGCTTTAGAGCTTGCTCCGATAGATAAGCTCGACTGGGCACCTGCAGACAAGATGATTCCACTGGGCAAGTTATTCATTCACATCTCCGAAGCCTCTGATTGGTGGTACGACGAGGTAATGAAAGGTAAAACCTTGACTGGGCGCGCCTATGCTGACAAACCCTCCCCTGCTAAAGAAACTATAGCTCACTATCTTGAAACTCACTGGGAAAGAATGGAGCGATTATTCTCGGAGCCGTCCGAAGTCCTGGGTAAAACCTATAAGATAGAGCACGAGGGTAAAACTCACAGCTTGGATGGATACTGGATTTTCACCCATTTACTGGAACACGATATCCACCATCGAAGCCAGATCAATCAATATCTAAGGATACTAGGGATTGCACCCCCGAAGATTTAGAAATAAAAGCAGGGGCACGGCGCAACGTGCCCCTACAGAATAATACCGCAGACTGAAGTCTGCGGCTACTAACTTTTATAAATCTGAAAAATGTTTTTATCTCGTGATCTAATCAGAGAAACTCCTCATTAATGCCTATAGTGTAAAAATAATGTTAACAATAAAACCTAAGCAAACTATCCCGACAATATATACAATCATCAAATAGGCAAATAGCCAAGGATGTTGTCTAATTACACCTTTCTTGAATTTCGCCACATCCATTTTCAAACCAAAGAATACAATCGCTGTATAAGTTACTACCTGCAGCAAGTAATATATTACTCTTTTAACTTTTGACAATTCGTTGTTTTGTATCTTATCTAAAAAAGTAATTGAATATACATTCTCATTTAGTTCGCAATATAATCTAGAATTAACGAATGAAAAAATTAGCCAAAATATTATACTCCATAAGAATACACGCTCTTTGTTGTATCCATAATTCCACCACCAGTACTGAAAAGTATTGAGGACATACCAGTTAATACCACCCTTATGTCGATATTTCAATTGGCGATATTCGATATCCAATATTTCATAGCTTTGCATCAAACCTTCATCTTTGAGTTTCTTCAGCACTTGTTCGTAGACACTGACTCGTTTATCGTAACTAATATTACTAATTATAGTGTCTGGGTGATCCCCTGTTCTAATAGTGGTATCAGCAGGGAACCACAACTCAAAAAGCTCCATGCTGAGTTTAATTTTGCTGATATCTGCTCCGAAAAGAGCGATCTTGCACTTATCTCCTCCACGAGGAGGGTAAGAAAGAGTAAAGTCAATCTCTTTCGCAACATCAGTAACGTGCCTAAAATCTAACGAGTCGGGCAGAGTCGCATTGAAAAACCAGATATTGCCTTGGAACTTCGCCGCCTTGAAGTTAGCTGATGGACCAAAAGATGCACCGGAGAAATCAGCCGTAGACTCAAACGTTGCCATTGAAAAATTAGCAGTGGAATTAAAGGTTGTTTCCTTAAAATATGCCAAAGAATCAAAAGTTGCTTTCCAGAAATCAGCTTTAGAATGAAAAGCCGCTCGCCAAAAAGAAACTCCAGAACTGAAAGTCGCATTTGAAAAGTGAGAATCAAAATGAAAGGCGGCGCCAAAAAAGTCAACACTAGAATCAAAGTTAGCACTAGAAAAATCAACAAAAGAATAAAAAGTCGTGCCAGTAAAAGAAGTCTTGGAATGAAACAAGGCACTAAAAAAATTGGTCCAAGAATCAAAAGTTGCCGTGACAAAACTCGCATCAGAATAAAAATCCGCCAAAAAGAAATCCACCGGTGACTCAAAGTGAGCTTTTTCAAAATAAATTGGGCATAGAAAAGCTACAGATGACCGTGAAGGTGACCGCCATTTGAAAGCGATACATTGCTGAGGATAGCGCATCCAAAAGTTGCTATCGAGAGATTCTCTGAACGTTTTGCCTGAAAAATCAAGCATTTGAGCTGCTCTAATTGAAGGGATAAACCACGAAAAGATAAGGATAAATATCACTAAATATCCGAATAATCTAATTGCAGCCTTTATTCGTTTTTTGTGTGACCTCGAGGTATTGAAGTTAGTTATTTTCTTCACTTAATATTGTGTTTTTTATATTTTTACAACTAAACGAATAGGATAGTAAATTTGGAACCCGTAAGTTTGATATTAAATCAAGAGACATAAGGCTTCAGAACTATAAGAGTTACCACATTCCTTGAGTGAGAAGTAATTTCTATTTTTTAGCCTGTCAAGCTTTTTCTAACTCACTTTATTTCCCTTTATCACCAAAAATAGAAACCAAGAGAAGATAATTGTTATCTGTCACCTTATATCTGTCATTTGTAATTATCTTTCAAGGTATGCACGGTACCGGTCCACCCTTGAAGAGATAATTGACTAAGTAGACAATATCCGCCACAGTAACATCATTGCTGCAATTTGCATCCCCTGCTCCCAGAGGCACAGGCGCTTTTCCTGCTTTGAATAGATAATTGACAAGAAAAACTGCATCAGAGACGGTGTACTTTCCGTCACCATTAGTATCTCCAGGCATATACCGATAAAAGCTTCTGGATTGATTGGACCATCTTTCCATTCCGAAATTATCTGAGGCTTTCACCTTCCAGTAATAGATTGGCCCAGTCTTTAAAGTGTCCCGATGAAATAAAGTCTGACTCAGACCGGTATAAACTGTCGTGGATTCAGAACGGAAAACCGCTGATTTGGAAAGATATAAATCATAGTTAACTGTATGCCCTGGGAGGGTATCTAAAGACTGCTCCCAGTTGAAAGTCAAGCTCTCAGCAAAGATAGAGTCCTGATCAAGCGGAAATAAAAGAGAAAAAGCAGAAGGAGGGGGGAAATATCTCAGAGCTGTAGTATAAACGTTTTGATTACCTTCACGCGTATCGGTCCAGACTGCATTTAAGTAACTATCCCAAGTGGCTAAACCGTTATATTCCCCAATCAACCCGGCTGGCATTTTCAGGGAGACCTTACTAAATTCACCGGCTAAAGACCCGGCTCTGGGGTCTGAGGAGACTGTGGTTATTCGCCGGTTAGGAGTGAAAGTCAGCCCGCCATCAAAAGAGTGAGTTAAATAAACGTCCATCAGGTAATTGTAAGGGTCGTTTCTGCGGTCATAGAAGATAACGCTTATCACCCCTTTCTGATCAACTGCTAACCAAGGATGAAACTGATCCGCCCGGTTTCCTGAAGGGTCATCATTTATCCTCTTTTTAGAACTCCAGGTGATTCCTCCATCAGTGGAAAGGGTGAAGAACATATCCAGGCTCCCATCTGTGCCATAATCTCCATAGGCTACATAAACATTCCCCCGGTAAGGGCTATTGCTGATATCTACATCCATAGCTGGATAAGAGAAAGTAAGGACTCCACCGTTTAACGTACCCATCACAAATGAGAGTGGCTGAATAGTCCTGTCAACTCCAAAGGTAACCCCGCCGTCTGTAGATTTATCCAGCTTCAAAGCACTGGTGCTGAATCCTACCCAGGCAACATAGACTTCGCCATTCGGACCGACTGCAGGAACTGGCCATTGAACAGAGCTTAAATCTCCGATTTGCTGAGGTGTTTCGAAACTACTCCCTCCGTTAGTTGAACGGACAAAATAGATCTGGTTATAGGTGCTGTAAAATCTTGCCCAGGCAATATAGAGGTTTCCATCATAAGGACCACCAGTCCGGTCACAAGCCATAAGCTCTTTATCCTCAAAAATACCTACACTTGGAGGCACGGCTGAGACTGGAATCCCCCAGCTACTCCCTCCATCAGTTGATTTGAAAACCAATATCTCGCTCTGGTTTCCTCCAGGATCTACCCCTAAAACTACTGAATAGAAATTTCCATTTCTGTCCACAGTCAAACCCGGATCGCTGTGCCAGGGGAAACTACCATAAGCATTATTAAAAAGAACATCTGTCCAGGTCCTTCCCCCATCACTGCTACGACCGACTCCCACCCTCCTGTACCCATACCTGAAATCCCTCCATACCGCAACCACATTATCTTTGTTAAGAGGATTTATAACCACCTGTTCCTCATTCTGAATCTGAGTGGTTAGATCAGAATTGATTTTGATATTAAAAAGGGAATCTAGGGACATTGAAATTGTAGAAAAATCAAAAGATTTCGTTATGGATCTAACTTCTTGGCTACCAGAATTCTGAATTTCAGAATTAATTGCGAGTGGAAGTAAAAGAAACATAAGAGCAGAGGATATTACAAATATTCCAAAACCTTTTGGTGCTTTTATCATGTTTTCTCCTTGAATAACCTGCTTCTCACATTTAATGACGCGCCCTCAAACCAGTTTGAGTGTGCCACCGATCGGGAGGGGACCCCGCAGGAGCGGGATTTCTCCAAGCTCAACAAGCCCCTCCCCTACAAAACTTTTGATTTTATTAGTCATTCGTCATCAGTCATTGTAATATAACTTTCTCGCAATCTCCTCAGCCACTTCCAGAGTAGAATTTTTCCCTCCCATATCATAGGTTTTGATTTTGCTTTCTTTCACCACTGTGGCAATAGCATCTTCTAACCTTTTTGCTTTCTCTTTTTCACCTAACCAGCCCAGCATAAGTTTAGCCGCTAAGATGGTGGCTATGGGGTTGACTTTGTATTGACCAGCATACTTGGGAGCTGAGCCGTGGGTCGGCTCGAATACTGCATAATCGTCTCCGATATTTCCGCTCGAGGCAAACCCTAATCCGCCTACTAACTGGGCGCACAGGTCAGAGATTATATCCCCGAACATATTGGAGGTGACCAGCACGTCATAATCCAGAGGATTTTTTATAAGCCACATACAGATGGCATCGATATTGGCTTCGTATAGCTTTATCTCCGGATATTCCTTTGAAATCTTTCGTGCTTCCCGGATGAAAAGCCCGGAGGTTTCCCGGATGACATTCGGTTTTTCAACCACTGTTACAGATTTTCTTTTATTTTTTCTGGCAAATTCAAAAGCATCCCGGATGATGTTTTGAGAAGCTTTGCGCGTAATTATTCTTAAGCTCACCGCAATATCCTCTAAAGAAGTCGAGGCAAATCTTTTCATCTTCGGATGATTTTTCAAAAGCGAATCCATCACCTCTTTTGGCAGAGGATGAAACTCCACCCCGGAATATAAATCCTCGGTATTTTCTCTGAAAACAACTAAATCTATCCCCTCTTTGTAATTTAAGGGGTTACCCGGATAAGCTTTACAGGGTCTTAAGTTGGTTCTCAGATTAAATTCCTGGCGTAGTTTCACGATCGGGCTGGAATAAACCAGACCTTTGCCTTTAAGAGCCGGCACTAACTCAGCCTCTGCCTCCTCTTTAGGTTTAGAGGTGATAGCTCCGAAAAGACAGCAGTCGGTATTTTTTAAAAGCTGGATCGTCCTTTCCGGCAGAGGATTCCCCTCGTTGCACCAGAATTCCCAGCCTATGTCTCCGTTAATATATTCTGCATCTAATTTGATTTTATCTAAGACGACCTTGGTTGCTTCCATTACATCCTTACCCACACCATCCCCTGGCAGCCAGGCTATCTTATATTTTGGCATTAGTTACTCCTTTGAATCCATGACTTTACGGTAGCGATATCTGTTTTTCGTTCTCACGGGAGTGAGGACGCTACAGATTTCTTTTTAGACCTCGTAGACCGGGCACCTTTGCCCGACAAATTATCTCCCTCAGTATTATTTAGAGCTTTAAATTGACTGAAATCCTGTGAGAATTACCCAAGTCCGAGCTAAAGGGAACGAAGACATAGTCGATTGCATATTTCTTGATTTTCAAGCCCAGGCCCAGAGAAATGTTCTTGTCATCATAACCAATCTGGTATCCGCTCCTTAAAGTAAATTTTTCCTTATAAGTATATTCGCCGCCTAAATGAACCTTAAGGTCATTGTCATTTGGTTTGACTAAATCCATGCTCAGAATGAAATCCCCATTGAAATGTTTTTCGTGCCCCAGATAAGCAGCACCTATCTTATAACTGGTCGGCAAATTGAATTTTTCCTGTTCAAATTTCATCTTTGAGCCCAGGTTCAGGATCGCTCCGCCTATCTGGACGTTGGATCTCAACCAGTAAATACCCCCCAGATCAAACCCCAGTCCGGTAGCTGAGGAAAAATCTATCTTCTCATAAAGAAATTTGGTGGAGATGCCTAAGTCTAATTTGTCATTAATCTTTCTACTCCAGGAAAAACCCAAAGACAGGTCATGTTCGTCAAAATAACTTATCGGATTTTCAGTCGGGCCTTCCCTTCTTTCTAAATTTGCTACCTGGCTTAAAGTCAGGCTTAAACCGAAAACGTTTTTCTTATAACCGAAGCAAAATGCTGCATATTCTAAGCTCACATCCTGAAACCACTGGTTGTGCATAAAAGCAAATTCGGTCCCGGTATGCCGGGCAACTCCGGCCGGATTCCAGTAAAGGGAAAATATATCCCCGGATATGGAGGTGAAAGCCTCACCCATTCCAGTAGGCCTGGCTCCGATTCCCAATTTGAGAAAGGACAAGCCTGATGTTCCGGCCTTGTCAGGAATGCTTGCCCCAAAAGCAGCCGACCTCAACAAAATAACCAGAACAATGCTCCAGACTAATTTAAGTAATGAAATCTTTTTCATCTTACGCCTCATTCGAAAATCCGGTAGCCGCAGGTCCCTAGCCTGCGAGAGCCTGTAGGGGCAGGTTTCAAACCTGCTCCTACCCTTTACGCCTCATTTATATGAACGATAGCAGCAAGTGCTACGGATCCGTTTCTTGGACTTCAACCTGCGAGAACGCAACCTGAAGGTTACGGCTACCATCCTTTAATCTAAAATTCTATCCCCATCGAAACCAGATTATCCGGATTTGTTCCAACCTGGCTGGAGATAAAAGCATAATCCAATCCGAAAGTTATCGATTTCACCTTATAATTGATTCCAAAGCCGAAAGTGAAGGAGCCATCATTATATCCCAATCTCCCGGCTAAATATTTCAATCCCTGGTATTCCGCACCAAAATGCATTCTGGCCGACTGCTTGGTGTTCTTATCCATCTGCGCGGACAGAAGCAGCCTATCTTTCAATAAGAGATACGAGCCACCTAATTTAAAATTAAGTGGAAAATCCTCTTTAGTATCCGTACCTACCTGATCAAACTCCTGCCAGTACTTGCCCGAATTCCAGGAATATTTCATTCCGATATTATCTGCTGCCAGCCCGATCCTGATTTTCTCGTATGGCGTGAAAAGCACTCCTAAATCAAACCCTACAGTGTTTGCGTCTAGGTTGGCAAGGTTAGATTGCGAATATCTAATGTTCAAACCAACGGAAAACTGCTGAATAATCCTCTTGGCGAAATTGAAGTTCACCAAGTTCTCGTGGTTAGTTAACTCCCCTGTGACCTTTCCCTCGTAATCTCTCGTCTCAACATTGCTTACGCCTGCATTTATCCAGTAAAGCCCTACAGCCGCGCCTCCTTTAATCGGCTGCTGATAACTGACGTAGCTCAGTTTCCGGTCAAGACTCATAAGCCTGTAGCTGGCGCTAAAAGTGGGTCTTTTAAGTTGAACTAAGCCGGCTGGATTAAAAGATGAGGCAAAACCGTCATCTGCTACCGCCACAAAAGCACCACCCATTCCTAAAGCCCTGGCACCTAAACCCATTCTCGAAAAAGCGGCTGCATATCCTCCGTCACCAGTGGCACCAAAGGCTAAAGAGACACAGGTAATCAGTAAGATGCTTATGGTCAAAAAAATCTTTTTTATCATTTTTAAACTCCTTTCCTCAGATCCGCAATAGGATTATTTTATAACCCCGATCTTGCCCCATTCCTTCTGACCACCCGGTCCTTCTATTTTGAAAAAGTATATTCCATTGGCAACTATCTCTTCATTCTCGTTTTTGCCATCCCACACCTGGTCGTATTCTACTCCTCCGGCACGGGAGGCATTTTCTAAGACAGTTTTGACCAATTTCATCTCAAAATCATAGATTTTTATGGTTACTTCCCCATCCGCATCCGGCTTGTAATGAATCCTTACTCCCTGATTGGCGAGCATCGGTGAAAAGGGATTCGGATAAGCATAAGAGCTTGTTGCTTGAGGCGATCCTATGTTAGCAAAAGACCTGTATACCTTCCAGGATATTCCATCGTCTGTGCTCTTGACCAGGCCATCGAAATTCCCAGCCCAGATTGTATCTCCGACTAATCTGACAGCGTAAAACTCCGTGCTTAAAATCTGCTGGTCCGGTCGGTCTTTATCCTGCATATAATTAAATACTTTCCAGGAAGCCCCTAAATCAGTCGACCTTTTGAGTCCGGAGCTGGTAGCTGCCCACACAACTGAATCCTTAAAATCGAAGTTCCAGATTTTGTCCCCTGCCAGAGTCTGGTACCAGGTAGCTCCCTGGTCTGTGGTGAAGCTTGCCGCATAGTTACCGCTATAGGTGGGCTGAGTCCCTGCCCAGATTATTTTCCTGTTGTTTCCGAATTTCTGAACTCCCAGTGAGATCACGAAATTGCCGGAAATGGTAGTCGAAATAGTATCATCATGCTGATAAGCTATGACTGTATCTGCGGTATCTGCTGTAGTGTAAACGAATTTGAATATTCCCGCCGCAGTCCCTGACAAGATGAAAGTAGTATCGGGGTCAGGGTCAGAATGGTCTGTCGTAACCGCGAAAACCCGGTTGCGGAAATCCTGGTATAGCCCGTTTTCGTAATCATATCTGGAAACAGAATCTATAAAAACATTTTCCCAGGTTACCCCTTCATCCTTGAACCGAATCAGTCCGCCGTAAAAGCAGCCTGCCCAGACCGTGGTGTCGGAAATAGCTAAATCGTAAGCCAGCTTCCCTACGCTGCTTGCCTGTTCTGGTTGAGATGAAGCCCAACTGATAATATCTCTTTTGGTCTGGTTAAACCCGCTTCCGAAAGGAATAGGAACTCCATCAATGATCTGGGTATAGGAAGTAGCAACCCATATGGTCGAATCTTTTTCTTTAAAAGCTATAGCTGAAATCCCGTCCTGGTTTAAGCCGTTAGTATGGTCAGAAGTCTGCCAGGTAGTGCCGCCATCTGATGACCTGCTAAGGCCGCTGCCAGTCCCAACCCAGAGATAATACCCATCCCAGACAATCTCCACCACACTATTGCCAGCCAGTCCTGAAGCTGGGGTCTCCAGGGAGTAATTGATGTAGTCCCCGGCCATGCTCAGACAAGGCGCCAGCAAAAAGAGAGTTAATAATAAGGTGATTTTTTTGTTAAAACTCATTCAACCCTCCGTTTTGTTATTGATTCCTTGTCATAAAAAAAGCCGAATAGATTTTTCGGCTGTTAAAATTATCGCCCATAAATAAGGTTCCTTTTCCTTTCCGTTAAAAACGGTAAAACCAAATCTTTAAACAAGCTCTATAGGCGACCTCCGTTTAGATTAATAAAACATAAAATCTTTTTTTGTCAAGATTTTAATTGGATTCTTTGTAAGAGATCCACCCTCAAACAAGTTTGAGGGTGCCACCCTTGGTTATATACCGACGATTTGTAGGGGTGAGGTTTCCTCGCCCTCCGTCTATTATGAGTTTGGTCGGGGTAACCCCACCCCTACATTTTTTATCCATTATTCGTCCTTCGAAACCCATCATCAAGAATATATTTTTTTTCTCCCTTGAACTATTGAAACTTTGAACTTTTTTATCCGTCATCCGTTATCTATTCTTAAACACCTTGATTATCTCCGAATTGCCATCTATGTCCACCTTAACCAGATAGACTCCGGAAGCAATTTCCTCGTCCCTCTCGTTTTTCCCGTTCCAGAAGAATACGTAATTTTCCGCATCATAAAGAGAGGGATTGCTCTTCAAGACCTTTTCGCCTGCGGCATTGAAGATCGAGAACTGAACCTGCGAAGTCTGAGAAGCCTTCACAAGGATAGTGAGGTCATCTTCAAACGGGTTAGGAAAGGCAAAGATTTTTTTCTCGGTCTGAGCTAAGGCATAATTGAACCCGGCTGCCCTAACTGCATCGACTATCCCGTAGCCATACAGGGTATCCGGAGAAGAAACCCCATAGGCAGTCCTCCACAATCTATCCCTCAACTGCATCGGTTTTAAAGTCGTGTCAGTCTGAAGTACAAGGGCGCACGTACCAGCCACCAGAGGAGTCGAAAGGGATGTTCCATTTACATAAGCATAACCACCTCCAGCATCAGCACAGTAAGTCCCCACACCACAGGCACACACATCCGGTTTTATCTTCCCTTTTTGAAAATCCCAAGGGAAACCAGCCGAGCTGAATGATGCAATATTTCCATTCAAATCAACTGCCCCGACTGCAATCACGCTGTCGCCGTCTGCGGGAGCGATTATATAATGCCAGGGGGTATTCCTTTCGTTCCCGGCTGCATTTACCACTATCACCCCTTTGGAAACTGCCATCTCCGCCGCGATGGTCACTACAGCCGTGTGGCCGTCAAGGTCTGCCCAGGTATAACCGGTGCTATCATCGAAACGGTTGTACCCCAAGGAGGAGGAGACTATATCCACGCCTAAACTTTCTTCCCATTCAATCCCTGCTACCCAGTGATCTTCTTCAATTTGAATCTCCTGGTTTACGATTTCTGTCTTGGCTAAAACGAATTCAGAGTTATATGCCGGTCCAATCAAAGTATCCGGCACATAACCGGCTAAAGCTGATAAAGTGTAAGTCCCATGAATAGTTTGCTGACCTGCTGGATCTTCCACATAAATTCCTCCGTTTATGAAATCACGAGTGGCTACAATCCGGTTCGAATCGAGCAGATACTGAAATGCTCGATGATGCAAAAAGTAACCGGTATCCAGCATCCCGATCCTTATCCCCTTGCCTGTATAACCTAATCTGTGCAGTTCAGGAACGTGAATCTGCAGAAGCTGAGCATAAGAAGCTCCATAATCCAGGATTTCTGGAACTAAGCTCTTTTTATACTCTGG
>JALHSU010000014.1 GCA_022865345.1 Candidatus Zixiibacteriota bacterium | reverse complement strand
CGACGAAGCAATCTGCACAAATTAAACGGATTGCTTCTTCCGCCTTCGGCGGAATCGCAATGACAAACATCTAGTAAAAGGAGAAAAAGATGGAATTAGAAAAACTATTAGGGGAGATGGAGAAATCTCCTCAACTGACCAGACTTTTAGAGCTGGCTTCCAGGGAGAAGTCTGTTCCGGTCAATTTGGACCTGTCCAGAGCTAAAAACATAAAGGTGGACCGGGAGATCTATCTAGAAGCCCAGAGCAGAGGGGTTTCCTTAACTGAGTTTTTAGAGAGTGAGGAGTATGACCCCTCGCCCATAGATTCACCTCTGGACGCTTTTGAAAGACAGCTTCTAGTTAACGAGCTGAGAATCGGGGGGAGACATCCGATCACGGTGGAGATGTTCTATCAGGGCGCACCTGCGCTTTTGCCTGAATTTATGTTGAGAGAGATAAAAGCAGGGCAGAAGATGAGACCGGAGTTATCCAGGCTATTGGCTTCCTCTGCTCAGGTCTCCAGTTCGCGTTACACGCCCTTTCATGTGAACGTGACCCCTATGGAGAAAAAACTCTCTCTTCGTCCGATAGGAGATCAGGCTGAGATCCCCACGATTCAAATAGCTGAGCAGGAACATACCATCACTGTTCCGGATTATGGGGTCACTCTGAAGACCTCCTACAGGGCATTGAGGTCCAGGACAACTGCCCAGTTTAAAGTCCTGCTCTGGTACATAGGTTTCAGATTACAGGCAGACAAGATGGGATTAATCACCAACACTATCATCAATGGAGACGGAAACAGCAATCCAGCTACGGTTTTCAACACTGCCACTTCAGGCTCTTTAGTCTACTCTGATCTGGTCAACCTGTGGAACGAGTTTTTCCCCTTTGAGATGAATACTATACTCTGCAACGAGACTCTTTTGCGCACCATCCTGACTATGAGCGAATTCAAAGACCCGATGGCAGGATTCAACTTTCAAAAATCCGGTGAGCTGGTCTCTCCTTTAGGCTCGACTTTGATCCGCTGTGACGATGTGCCTACTGATCTGGTCATTGGATTAGATAACCGGTTTGCCATCGAGGAAGTGGTAACTCAGCCTTTGATGGTGGAGTATGACAAGATCATCGAGCAGAAATTAGAAGAGGCGGTCATCTCTGAATCAGTTGCCTATGCTAAGGTGATAAAGGAAGCGGCGCTGGTGCTTGATACGGTATGGACCTAAAAAAAGTTCAATGGTTTGAAGGTTCAAGGGAAAAAGAAAATAAATGACGGATGACGGATTACGAATGACGAATGGAAATCGTAGGGGCAGGCCTGTGTGCCTGCCCTTTTTTATTTGGTAGGCGCAACCTTAGAGAAAGTTACAGGTGTGGGGATTGTTGAGCTCTGCGAAACCCAGCTCTTCGGGTCCCCTCCCTGTTTTTTTATGGTAGGTCAGACATTCTTGTCCGACCAGATTGAACAGGCAGGGATGCCTGTTCCACCGAGAATGGGTAGACATGGAGGTTGACAGCTCATAAAAAAATTGGGCACGGCAATGCCATGCCCCTACAGCAAATGAACAAAGTCCAACCTGTATTTTAACAAACTGGCGATGGCCCAACTTTGAAAAGATAATTAACTAAAAAAACTACGTCGGCGATAGTTACCTTGCCATCGCAATTGGTATCTCCGGATTTAAGTGGGTCAGGTAAAGGTCCTCCTTTGAAAAGGTAGTTTATTTCATAAATCACATCCGATACCGTTACCTTATTGTCACCATCAGCATCCCCACGCAGAAAGGGAGAGGGAAGATATTTTATCGTGACGTAGTTTTCATATCCGGTGCTGTCCTGGCTGGATCCGGTCACATATACGTTGCCCTGTGTATCTATGGCTATGTCCGTGGCGAAATCCTCGCCATGCGCCGGACCATCAAACCTTACTAACCAGAGTAGGTTTCCGCTCGAGTCGTATTTTATAGTGGCGAAATCGTTGCCGGTCCCGCTGCCGGTACTCACTCCTGTAACATAGACATTGTCCGAGCTATCGAGGGTTATCGAATAAGCCTCGTCCCAGTCGTTTCCAGGTCCGTTGTAGGTTTTTACCCAGGCGCTATCCCCATTCAGACGATACTTTATGGTTACATAGTCCAAGTTGTTTCCGCTTCCAGTGACATATATGTTGCCAGAACCATCCAGAGCCATATCATGACCATTCAATTTATTAACCCATAACAGGTTTCCAGACACATCATATTTTAGAGTAGCATTTGTTCCGGCGACATAGACATTTCCAGAGTCATCTCCGGCTATACCATTACCGTAATCCATATAAGGGAATCCTGGTTCGATGTCCGGGATGAACGTTCTTACCCAGGCAGTCTCTCCATCAGGGTAATACTTGATAGTTAGGTAATCATAACCATTCAGGTGCCCAGTTATTCCGGTTACACAGACATTGCCAGAATCATCGACAGCTATACCAAAACCACCATTCACGGGGTTCCCAGCATTGGTTTGGGTCACCCAGGCTGTGTCGCCATCAGGATAATACTTGATAGTGACACAGTCAAGGGATGACCCGCTGTAAAACATTCCAGTCACGCAGATATTTCCAGAATTGTCCAATGCCAGAGCAGTAGCCTGGGGCATCCAGCGATCAGCAGGTTTTTTGGCTGCGGCGCTACTCCAGGGCCTGGTCCATAGCAGGTTGCCGGAGGCACCATATTTTGCCGTACCGCCTGACCCTGTGACATAAACATTCCCGGAATCATCGATGGCTATGTCGGTTCCTCCGAATTGCCCGACCCACAGTTGATCCCCGTTTGCGGCATATTTTACGGTCGCAGTTGTTCCGGTGACACACGCATTACCGTAACGGTCAAGGCATAGACTATAAGCAGCGTCATGGGACTGCCCGGGCCCGCTGTATCTTCTCACCCAGGCGGTGTCAACTTCCTGTGCGAAAAGAGGTAAGTTATAAAGAAGGATAATGCAAAAAACAAGTAGCATTTTCTTCATAAATCCTCCTTAGTTTGATAAGGTGGGTTATATTAATCTCTTTAAAATCAATATAAATATCTTTTTAGTTTTTGCAAGAGTTTTTTCAGGATTTATTTACATAATTTGGATAGAAGAGCGATTGACTTTTTTGTGGCTGCCCTACAAAGAGAACAGGCAAGATGCCTGTTCCACCAAACCTGGGTAGACACGCCCTTCGGCTTTGCTCAGGGCAGTGAGCTTGTCGAACTGCAGGTTCGTCCCTACGGACAACAGAATCGCTACTGGTTTTGAGGTATAAAGGAAAGGGAGAAGGGGATTAAGGACTTCAGGCTAAAGTCTAAAGGCAAAAGTCAGAAACCAAAAGAGAAAAAACCTCACAGCTGATTAGAGGGATTAAGCAGATGAAAGGCTAAAGGCTGTAGTCTAAAGTCGAAAAGCCAAAAGCTAACAGCGAATAGCAAAATTATGCAGAAATTAATCGATACAGTAAGTTCTTTTTATGCTAGCGGGATTCAGACTCAGAATAAGCTTTTCAAAGTTCCATCCGGGCAGTACAAAGGAAGGGCGATTTCAGTCTATCCGCTGAATTCAACTACATTGGTTTACAGATGGGCTGACCCTCCATATATTTCCTGGTCTGAACCGGTGAATATAATTACCAATTCAGCAGATTTTCCTGCTTCAGGATTTATGGATTCATCCGGGAACGTCTATTTGACCTATACATTGCAAACCAGTTTAACTCTGGCTATGGTCAAGCTGTCATTTGTCAATGGCGCCTGGTCAATCGGAACGGTCAGGAACGTCTGCACAGTGGGGAATAACTATTATCCTTCGATCTTGAAGGATTCGATTAATCGATTATGGGTTTCCTGGAGCTATTATGATCCCGTGACAACAAGATATTCGGTGCACGTCAAATCCTCAACTGATGATGGGATAACCTGGGGAACAGGTGAAGCCGACCCAGGTGAGGCTTTGACCTCTGGCTCTACTGGCTGTTTTTCTCAACTGATTTTCCAGCCGTCCTATCTCCGCTGTTTTTACTCAGATGGCGGTGACATTTTGGCTTATCGTTCCTTTGAACTTTACAGCGCAGTCTGGTCCTCTGCGGTTTCAGTCTATTCCGGGTCGAATATCCAGGATGATTTTCAGGTTTCGGTTTCCCCGGATAATAAGGTCGGCATAGTTTTTCCAGGAAATTCCGCTCTTTTGTACCGGGAATTTGATGGTCTTTCCTGGAGTGGTGTGATGACGGTTGATACCGCAGTTCCGGTTAGCCCGGCGATAAAGTTCTCCGGGAATGTTCCCTATGTTTTGTATGGTAAGAATATCGGGAATAACCAGAACCAGATTTTCTATTCTTATAAATCCGGAAGCAATTTTGTCACTCCTATTCCGTTTCTTGGAGGTGCGAAAATCTTAGATAAGGTCTTCTGCTACGACCATTCTGCTACAAATAAATATACGGACCGGACATCTGAAGCACAAAATGCCACTTCTGCAGATATTTTTCATCCAACCTCCAGCAGTTTAATCAGAGATATAGAAGATGCTCTCTACCTGGGGATGAATGATAAATTCAATCAGGCAAGAATAATCCTGTCAACTGCCGGTATAGGCGGGCAGGTGGTCTGGGAATACTGGGATGGCTCTGAATGGAAAAGCTTTACCCCTTATTCGGGTGCTTATCATCTGGATTCGCTTTCCAAACTGGTCATACTCTGGCAGGATTTGTCTTCTGTTCCCTCAGACTGGCAGATGTGCGGGGTGAACAACTCGACTTTTTTCTGGGTCAGGATCAGGGTCACAACCGGATATGCAACTGCACCGGTCGGAACACAGATAACCGCAGTGCCGGAAAGCAAATATATAAATGCGGTTTAAAAGTTCAAAGGTTCGAAGGTTCAAGGGAAAAATAAAGGAAAAAGTAAGAAGTGAGATGGAAGACGTAAGACGACCCCGTCCCCCGTTGAAAGGAAAGTTTATTCGTTCAAACGGACAAACAGACGAACTCCAAACTGTCTTTCAGTCCCGCATGAAGCGGGATTTCCCCGATTTATCGGGGCTCAGAAGATCGGTGATGGTCCTCCTTTGAAAAGATAATTAATCAAATAGATTACGTCAGCTACTGTTACCTTGTCATCATGATTAGCATCTCCAGCTAACAGGGGATTTGGTGTAGGCCCACCCTTGAAAAGATAGTTTATCAAATAAATCACATCCGACACCGTTACTTTGCCATCGCCATTAGCATCTCCTGTAAAATATTCGATAACGGTGATTTTCATTACAGCACTGTCTGACAAAGAATCATCCGAGGCGATGAAGGTAACTCTATAAATTGAATCATATTGAGAGTTATCTGGAGTGAATGTGAAAATGCCTTTTCCATTTAAACTATCGTGGAAAAAAGAATTGTTAGGTAGTGAATCTGCAAAAAGGTGCGGAATGGTGCCATCGGGGTCTGTAGCACTGATTCTAATAGAGAGGACCTGATTTATCGCTGCAACAGCGTCCTTTAGAGGAGCTAGTTTAGGTCTTTGATTTCCTGCCTCAATCACCGTTATGCAGACTAATTCGGAGTCTGCTAATCCACTCGGGTCGGTTGCAATGAATTCAACGGTATAACTCCCGGCTTGAGTATAACTTGGATGAAAAGAGAAAATGCCTGTTCCGTTGCAACTGTCTGTGAATAACGCATTGGCGGGCATATTTGTAGTATGTAAAGCTATACTATCTCTGTCAGTATCTATTACATGGACTGAAAATGTCAATTCGTTTCCCTCCACAACATACTTGGCTTCAATTTGGTCAATTATAGGAGGATGTTTGCATGAATACTTTATCGTGAGATAATCAGAATATGTCTCACTGCCTTGGAAACTCTCTCCGATTACATAAACAACATCAGAACCATCTAAAGCTATAGCATAAGCAGCATTGAGGTAGTTATCTCGACCTTTATATCTTCTAACCCAAGCAGTGTCTCCATTAGGAAAATACTTTATTGTAAGACAGCCTTCACTCCTACCAGTTACATAAGCGTTGTTAGAATCATCTATAGCTATGCCATAAGCATAGTCATCACCGTTTCCTGGCCCATTATATCTTCTAACCCAAGCAGTATCTCCATCTGGAAGATACTTTATGGTTAAATAATCAATGTAGTTCCCGAAATAATCCCCACTTATTCCAGTCAAATAGATGTTTCCAGAATTATCCACTACCAGGGCTACAGAATAATCTTCTGAATTGTCAGATGCACTGTATCTTCTGACCCATGCAGTATCTCCATTAGAAAAATACTTTATAGTGGCACAATCCCAGAATGTACCATCATTGTAACTCGAACCAGTTACGTACACATTACCCGAACCATCCAGTGCGATGGCGTTACAATAATCAGCATGATTTGTTGGTCCATTGTATCTTCTGACCCATGCGGTATCGCCATTAGCATAATACTTTATAGTGACGTAGTCGTAATCTGTCCCATTGCCCGCACCCCATCCAGTAACATAAACGTTGCCAGCCTTGTCCACCGCTATTGCTTGAGCCTCATCGTCCCTATCGCCTGGCGGTCCATTGTATCTTCTGACCCAAGCAGTATCTCCGTTGGGATGATATTTTATAGTAGCATAATCCCATAGAGTACTGCTTCCATCACTCCTTCCGGTAACATAAATATTGCCAGCATCATCCGCCGCTATTGCTTGAGCCTCATCGTCCCTGTCGCCTGGCGGTCCATTGTATCTTCTGACCCAAGCAGTATCTCCACTTGGATAATACTTTATGGTCGCATAATCGTAGCCTGTTCCATTACCCCAACTCAAACCTGTCACGCAGATATTGCCAGAATTGTCAACAGTAATGGCTTTAGGGGCATCGATGTAACTTGTCGGTCCGTCGTATCTCCTTACCCAAGCAATAGTGCCACTAGGATGATATTTTAGTGTGACATAGTCTCCTTCGCTATTTCCTGTCACATAGATATTGCCAGACTTATCTACAACTATAGCATTAGCAAACTCACTCTGGTTTTCAGGTCCGTTGTACGTTCTTACCCAAGCTGTGTCAACCGATTGAGCAAAGAGGGGCAAAGTAAAAAACAAAATAAAGAGGAAAGCTAAAAAAACTTTGGTCATAAATCCTCCTAGCCTAAAAGGTGAAGCATTTTAATTTCTTTAAGATAATATAAACGATTTTCGGGTTTTTCCAAGAGGTTTTTGAAAAGTTTTTTCTCAGTCAGGATCAGTCTATGAGGGAAGGTTACTTGGGAGAACACATAGGTTCGCCCCTGCGAAAACACTATTGGTTTTAGGGTAATAAAGAAAGAAAGTAAGATGGTAGACCTAATAAAGTATAGAGTCTACAGGCTAAAGGCTAAAATCAAAAGTTAAAAACGAAAGACAAAGAACCTCACAGCAGATTAAAAAGGATTAAGCAAATAAAAGGCTAAAGTCCAAAAGCTAAAAGCGAGTAGCCAATAGCCAACAGCGAGACGCTAAATTATGAGTTTCACCAACATATCTTTAGTTAAAAAGCATATCTCCGAGCATCATCTGGGGGTTTCGGAGATGGAGAATCACCCGGTACATCTTGTCGGAAGCTCTCCTGTCAAGCTTCCCGATTCTAATATCCAGGTTGGAACTGAGAAAGTGAAGGGGAAGGAGATTTTTTCTCCACTGCAGGAGAATATTAGTTTTTCATCCGGGGATACGATTCAGCTTTTGCATCCGGAGTTGATTTTCGATACGGTGGTGGTTGCCTCAGATAGTTCCCTGGGAAGAATTTTCGTGGAGAATATCGATTATTCCATTGACTACGATAATGGAAGAATTATACGTCTTCCCGGAGGCTCGATCCCGGCTCTTTCTTCTGTGGTCATCTTTTACCTTTATTACCGGGTTTATCAAAAAGATGCAGATTATAAAATCGATTACCTTAAGGGTGAGCTCACGCGGCTTTCCGGGGCTATAGAAGATGGTCAATGGGTTCTGGTTGAT
>JALHSU010000013.1 GCA_022865345.1 Candidatus Zixiibacteriota bacterium | reverse complement strand
TTAGTCCTCATTGAAAAAACCTCTTGATATTTTTAGGGAATAACTTATCATATAAGTGAGATCAATCTTTTAAAAGTGAAGATTTGATGAGAAGACTACTCATCCTTTTATTTTTAAGCTTAGTTTTCGGCACCCCTGCCTTTGCCCAGTTTGATATGCAGCAGATAGCGGTTATGCAGGGAGATACTGACGGAGTAAGCTTTGGCATACACTTAGCGGGAGTGGGGGACATAAATAAAGATGGAATTGAGGACTTGGTAATAGGGCAGTATGGAAAGACTTTTATCTACTTTGGTTCGAAAAACTTTGATACCATACCTGATATAGTATTTCCATTTTCGTCCGGATATATATGTCATGGAGATGTAAATGGTGATGGTGTTCAAGACCTCTTGTTAACCCGTTTTTCATTATTATCAGTCTTGATTTATTATGGAGGCCCTCCTTTTGATACTATTCCAGACAAGGTTCTGGTAGCCCTTGATACTATATCACCTCCGTACACTCCTTTTGGATTAAAGATAGCCACAGGAGATATTAATAAAGATGGCTATGATGATATTGCTATCCATGGAAATAACAACAAAGTTTATGTCTTTTTGGGTGGGGCAGATATGTCAACTTCACCAGCATATATCTTACAGGGACCTCCTAATTATTTTGGCTTTCCTGGTTTAGCCATAGGGGATGTAAACGGGGATGGTTATGCAGATTTAGCCGTTTCTACAAGCGGACATTATCCAGACGATTCTACTTATATTTATTTCGGGGGACCGCAGTTAGACACCATACCAAGAGTAAAATTAAAAGGTGGATTTGTAATTTTAGGAGATGTTAACGGAGATGGCTATAAGGATATAATAACGGTTGAAGGAACCTATTTCGGAGGTAGTACAATAGACTCTCTGGTTGACTCGCCTCTTTGTATCAGAGGTCAATCCTGGGCAATTGGTAATTTTAATAAGGATAAATATGAGGATTTACTCTCAGGGGTTCCAACGTTAGCTGGCGGTGAAGCTTGGATATATTTAGGTTCTAACCCTTTGGATACAATGCAAGATTGGCATTATTATGATTCTGAAGTGGGTGATTACGGTAGTCAAGTAAGTGTTGCTGACATCAATGGCGATGGGGTCGACGAAGCTATAGTAGGCGATCCAGGCTGGTGGTATGCTTATCCAGATGCTCCGATAGGTCGAGTTTATATTTATAAGAACCCTTACACTGCAGTCAAAGACGAACAAAATCCCATACCTCACGACTTTGCTTTACATCAGAATTACCCAAATCCGTTTAACTCATCCACCATAATACCGTTTAGTTTAAAGATTCAAGGTTCAACGTTCAAGGGTCCCATCCCAACCACCCTGATTATTTATAATATCTTAGGTAAAAAAATAAGGATTTTGTTAGATGAGGAAAAACTACCTGGAAACTATCAGGTTATTTGGGATGGGAGAGATGATTCAGGAAAGGGGGTGAGTAGTGGAATATATTTCTATCAGCTAAAAGCGGGCAGTTTTAACGATAGTAAGAAACTTTTACTAATTAAATAATTTTTTGGGGTGTAAAATGCTTAAAAAAATTCTTTTGTTTGGTTTAGTGGCCATAATGAGTTCAGCTATTATGGTCTTTTCAGCTTATGAGGGGAAATTCCCCAGAATCGCTTTCAGTCCACCTTATATTTTCCATAATGGGTCTGATTATAACTATTATACTTATTTTCCTCAGGCAGTAGATACGCTTGGTCTCACAGCTCTGGTGCAAAACCTGTGGGTTTTCAGGGACGCAGATTTTGCTTCTGCCGCTTCAGATTCTTTGAACCTCATAAATGCCTGGACCGCATATTACTCTTATGGTCAATACAGTATGTATCAGGCAGATGGTTATAACGAATATGACTGGTTTTTGCCGAATATACCGGGAGAAAATATCCGTTTTCTAAGCACTAAATATAATAATGCTGGTCATGGTCACCAAATCAGCGAGCAAGTAGGTGATTCTATTGGCTATGCTTGGTTTGTCTCCAAGGACAATCCAAATGACAATCGAGGGTATGTTTTGTATGGTCTGTGGAATGAAAGAACAGGTCCCAATTCTTTAGGTCCTTATGCCATTGATTACAGCCGGGAGCAGGAAAAAGCTGACAGGCATTATACTGCGACCTTTAAGCTAAAAGTGCCTTGTAGCCCCACCAGTGAGCCGGTGGCAAATATAGGGGTCTATTTTTACCACGGCGCTGATTCCACAGTCTGGTCTCGCACTCTTCTTTATCAGGATTTTAATCCATGTGGTCAATACTTGCCTTTTAAACTAACGTTCTCGCCAGGATGGAGTTCAGGGGATTCCTTTGACTATAGGGTTTACTGGAATAAGAACACTGACCTTTACATAGACTATGTTGAAGTCTATGATAGTAATTATGCCTATTTATTCTATGTACGTTCTGATAGCAATCCGAACATGACTGTCTATCAATGGAACCTTATACATGACAGTCACATCCTGGATAACGAGCAATTTCACGGAACCTCGCTCTATCGCTGGGCACTGCAGGATCAACCAGCTTATGACCAATTCCGTAGTAGCAGGCGGGTTAATGAAATCCTAGACTCTGCACATTACGTTCCAGGAATTCAGTCCGCAGGCGATTTCGATTACATCAACACCTATCGATATATGAATGAGGTTAACCCACATGAGCTTTTCTATGATGATTACCCGATATGGAGGGATACGACACCTGAAAATGACAACGACGCTTGGCAGGAAACCCTGGACTCTTTTGCTGTAAGGTTAAATAAGGTAGCTAACGCGGCAAAATCCAGAAATAAAGAATGGTGGTATATTGCCCAGACTTTCAAATCGCTTACAGCTCCTGTACCCAGATATCCGCACAATAGTGAGTTAAAGGCCACGGTTAATATGGCATTAGCGTATGGTGTCAAAGGAATTGGATATTTCGAATATGCATCACGCGCTTATGCGCCGGACGATGTACACGGGGGTTTAATAGATAGCGTCGAGGGGAAACCCATTGAGACCTACCCTGCCTATGTCAATATCTACTACTCAAGCATGAGCATTCCGGAGACTTTGTTTTCCGCAGTTAAACAGATAAATGAGAGACTGGATACTTTAGGCCCTATTCTGAAAAAACTCGAATGGCGGTGGGCCGGTCCGAGTTCGCAGGTGGGAAGTGCTCCCGGAAGTTTTATCGCTTCGGTAAATGGAGTGGCTTGCTCAACTTGCTGCATTTGCATCTGCAAAGAACCGACCTATGAAAACCATATACAGGTAGGAATGTTCAGGGATGATTCTGTAGGCGAAGATTATTTCATGTTAGTCAACCGTTGGGTTGGGTACGGTGAAAGACCTTGCCAGCAAGTCACCTTGCAGAAAAGCCGTTATTCCTATTTAATAGATTGCTCAACTGGGCAGTTGTTGGATACTCTGTCGGGGAATGGCACTTTTCATCTTATCATAAACCCGGGTGAAGGAAAGCTGTTCAGATTGGCTAATTTCTTGAAATCCAATCTGAGCGGCAGCGTCATTGGAACAAACCCGCAGAGAATCCGTCTTTCCTGGACAGACCCTAATAGAAATGAGACCAGTTATCGCGTGGAACGGAAATTGGCATCACAGTCGGAGTGGCCACTCCAGGCAGAGATAGGCTCAACTAATGCTAATGTCACAAGTTATGATGATACCAGTCTGACAGGTAGTGAAACTTACAACTATCGAGTTAGGGCGTATGACGGAGTGTACTATTCAGAGTATTCTAATCAAATTACAGTCAGAAATATTCCTAACCCACCGCGTAATTTGACCGCTCATCTGAATAGGATTTGCTGTCCGGGCAGAGGGGCAGGAGCTGGTTCTGGTATAGGTATCAATGGGATTTGCCCTTATTGCTATACTAACGAGATAATTCTTTCCTGGCAAGCACCTCAGAATCAGAAGTCCGGCACCTTAGCCAGTTACCGGGCTGTAGCTTGGCGCGGCACGTGGAATGCATCTCAAACAGTACCTTTTACCTCGACCACTACTACCTTCTGTGTGCCAGAACTTGGAAAAAGTTACAATTTCGCAGTTTATGCTATTGATTCTGCCGGAAATGTTAGCAATCCCTCTACTTCAATATCTATATCCTCCGGAACTACAGATTACTGTTATGGAGACGGCGAGCCACAGCAAAAAATAGTTGCTTCAGTTATTCCAGAAAGATTTGAGCTCTTTCAAAATTATCCTAATCCGTTTAATTTTGGAACCTTGATAAAATATGCTCTGCCACAAGAAAGCGAGGTTAAAATAGTTGTCTATAACTTATTGGGTCAAAAAGTCAGGGTTTTAGTGAACGATATTCAAGAACCTGGGTATTACACTATCTCCTGGAATGGGAAAAATGAACGGGGTGAAGCTGTTGGCAGCGGAATCTACTTTTACCGGATACAGGCTGGGTCATTTACCAAGACTGCCAAGATGAGCTTGCTGAAATAGGATTACTTTTCCTTCATTTCCTATAAAAGAAGAGCTCCGATTTATCGGGGCCTTCTTTTTTTGAAAAAACCTCTTGACCTTTTCAATTTTTTCTTTTATAAATACAAAAATCATAAGGAGTTGGTTTCTTTAAAAAGGATTTTTAAGATGGGGAAGATAATCGCAATAGCAAACCAAAAAGGAGGGGTCGGTAAAACAACGACTGCAGTTAACCTGTCCGCCTGTCTGGCAGTAGCTGAGGAAAAAGTCCTGCTGATAGATATAGATCCACAGGCGAACTCGACTTCCGGCATGGGGATAGATAAAAATAATCTGCAGAACACGATTTATGAGGTCTTGATAAATGAGGTCCCGATAAAAGATGCAATTCTTCCAACCACAATCCCTTTTTTAGAAATTGTTCCTTCCTCGTTAAGATTGGTC
>JALHSU010000012.1 GCA_022865345.1 Candidatus Zixiibacteriota bacterium | reverse complement strand
TTCGGTAACGGTTTATTATAAAAAATGCTCTAAGGAAGAAATTGGAAATAAGGTGGAGAACAATGAAATCGCAATCATATTTAAGAAGGTGTTGTTATTTAAAGAGATCTCGCGTAGGGGTGGAGCTTGCCTCCACCCATCACCTTCGGGCGGAGATGAACTCCGCCCCTACGCGGGTTTAAACCTGTTACCAAAATTGTGAAGTAGTACACTCAGGCGGATCAGACCTCCAGGAGAGTAATGGTGGGTGAGACTTTGGAAGGCTAAAGCCTTCCGCTACAAATGAAAAACAATCCTACGATGGAGAGTCATGATTTTGGACTATCGAAAATATGTCATCGCTTTAAGGGAAGTGGCTAAGGTTGGTCCCAAGGGGTTTCAACAGCTTCTTTTTGCCTTCGGGTCTCCGGAGAACGTGTACAAGGCGACCTCAGAACAGATCTCCAGACTTACCAGAATAAGCCCGGAGAAGGCTAAAGAGATTTACAAATCCCAGGAAAAATTCACCGAGATTGAAGAACATATATCTTTTTTGGAAAAGCAGGGGATCGGAATCAAAACCATCTTAGATGAGGATTTTCCGCAAAGTCTGAAACAGATAAATGACCCCCCGCCTGTGCTTTATTTCAAAGGGGAATTTCACTTGCCTGAAGGACTCTTTGTGGCAGTGGTGGGGACTCATCACGCCTCCTATGAGGGGATAAAGGATGCAACTGATATAGGAAAGGAGCTGGCTAAAAGAGGTGTAGTGGTGGTGAGTGGTTTAGCCAGAGGAATAGATACTGGCGCGCACTTAGGAGCACTGGCAAAAGAAGGGAAAACTTATGCGGTCTTGGGTTCTGGTCTGAGCAAAATCTATCCAGAGGAGAATCTTAATTTAGCCATTGAAATCAGCAAAAATGGTGCTCTTTTAACTGAGTATCCTATAAATGCTCCAATAAATGTAGGTCAATTGATGGCAAGAAACCGGATAGTGGTGGGCATTTCTCAAACGGTCATAGTGGTGGAGACTGAGGATGAAGCCTCAGGTATGATGGATGCAGCCCAGAGGGCTGTTGATCAAGGGAAACCACTTTTTATGGTGACGAGAGTGGATAACAAAAGTTCTGAGGAGTTGGTAAGGATAGGAGCTATTCCGATCAAAGGGGCTGAGGATTTAGATCTGGTTTTGAATTATCTATGAAAGAGTATCTTGATTCTGAAGAAAAACTGAAACGGCTCAAGAAGCTTGTTGATCAAGCCTGTGAGAAGATAAAAAAAGGAGATCTGACCTTGGGTGAGGCAAAAAAGGAAGCGGCCCTGGTAAGATTAAAAGCAGAATCCCTGATCCCGGATCAGATGGAGAAATTCGATTTAATCTATGGCAGCCGGCTGAAAAGGTTAATCCAGCAGTTCGTGGAGAAAAAAATTGAAGGAAACAAAAGGTCAAGCTAATTATCTCAGCATAAAAGAATCTAAAAGAGATAAACTTCTGGTCAAAGGCTCGAAATTTATTGCCACTGCCATACCGGTTGGCTCAGAAGAGGAAGCTGAGCTCTGGATCAAAAAGATAAAAAAAGAATTTCATGATGCCAGCCATAATCCGTATGCCTACGTCCTCAAAAAAGGAGAACTCCAAAAGTCAACCGACGATAGGGAACCCTCTGGAACCGCTGGCAGGCAGATATTGTCTGCAATCTTGTCTCAGAGTCTAAAAGATATCTTAGTCGTGGTTACTCGTTACTTCGGTGGGGTCAAGTTAGGCACTTGCGGTCTTTCAAAAGCTTATTATGAAAGCGCATTAAGAGTGCTGCAGAGCTGTGTCTTCATCCAAAAGGAGTTAAGAGAAGCACTCGCGATAGTTTTTCCAAAGAAATATTTTGACAGGGTTCAGATGATTCTGAATAAAGGAAAAGTCAAGGTTAAGAAACTCGCTTTTGGAGACAGAGCGAGAATGGAAATCGAGGTAAGCGAAGGAATCATTTCAAAGCTCAAAGATGAATTAATGAGTAAAACCAGAGGAGAGATAGAATTTGAAGGAATATGATTTCGACTGTCTGCGGTTCGTGCGGGAACTGGAGTTCCCGCACGCGATCGGTTCGAGAAAACCAATTCCCGAACCAACGTGGGGCTCGTGGAAAAGTTTAGATACAAAACCAGAGGAGAGATAAAGTTTGAAGGAGTATGATTTCGATTGCCTGGGCTTTGGCATCTGTGCCCTGGATTATCTTTCCATCTTGGACCCTTATCCGGGATTAGATGAGAAAGTGAATGTCGTATCCTCTTCAGTTCAGGGAGGTGGTCCTGTTCCCACTGCTATGGCGACCATGGCAAAATTAGGGGCTGAGGCTGCTTTTGTGGGGAAGATAGGCGATGATTATGAGGGAATGGTAATCCGGTCTGAGTTGGAAAAATTCGGAGTGGATGTCGACTACCTGCTCATAGATGAAAAGGTAAAAAGTTTAAAGGCTTTCATCTGGGTGGACAAAAACAGCGGGAAGAGAACCGTAGCTCTGGACAAAACCAGGATGAAGCCAGTCCAGCCAAAAGAAATCTCATTTTTGAAGGGCATCTCTTTCAGATATCTACACTTAGATGGTAGGGATAAAGAGGCGAATATATTTTTAGCTAAAAAGGCGAAAAAGGACGGTTCTGAAGTCATCTTAGATTTGGGGAGTTTAAGAGAAAATATAGAAGAACTTTTCCCTTTAGCTGATTATCTGGTAGCCTCCAGAAAATTTGCCTATGATTACACTCATCTTGAGGATTTAAGCCAGGCTTGCTTAGAATTGAAAAAGACAGGGTTCAAGTGTGTGGTGGTAACATTATCAGAAAAAGGATGTCTGTGGATAAATGAGGACAAGGTAAACTATTTTCCGGGATTTAAAGTCGAGGTGGTCGATACTACTGGAGCAGGGGATGTATTTCACGGCGCATTCATCTTCGGGCTTTTGAAAAAATGGAAGATGGGAGAAATTATTGAGTTTGCCTCAGCCTGCGCAGCTTTGAAGTGCAGAAAATTAGGCGGCAGAGAAGGTATACCCACTCTGAAAGAGGTGCAAGATTTTTTGAAATGAGGAGAAAATTCGCTTAGCCCAATATGACCTGCTCATAAACAGTCATTCTGAGCCCTGCGCGGATGGCTCTGTTGGTCAGGAGACCAACAGAGAGCGAGAGAGATACTTCGCTTCGCTCAGTATGACACAAGTCTCGACAATCGTCATTCTGAGCTCCGCCTGTGGCGGGGCGAAGAATCTCTATAAACCTGTAAAAGAATTTCTCTTCATTGGTGTCCCCACAACGAAGAAAGGATGGAGATGTTTACTGAAATCTTCGATTTTCTAATCAAGCTGGATAAAGAGCTTTTCCTTTTTCTCAATCTGAAACTGCAGAACCGGTTTTTTGACTTTCTGATGCCTTTTATTACGGAGTTTAAAAACTGGAGAATCCTTTTTTTCCTGATAATGCTGGCTATGCTTATCTTTGGACGGAAAAAAGAAAGGATAGCCGCTGTTCTGGTCTTGATTGTTTTAGGAATGGCAGATTCATCCGTTAATCTTCTGCTTAAGTCCTGGATCGGAAGGGTCAGGCCCTGCAATGTTTTTCCGCAGGTGCATCTCTTGGCTGGATGCTCTCATTCTGGCTCTTTTCCCTCATCGCATGCTGCTAATATTTTTGCCGCAGGCTCGATCTTGACTTTTCTTTATCGCCGGGCTTGGTTCATCTGGTTAGCTATTGCGGTTACAGTCTCTTTCTCCCGCATTTATGTTGGGGTACATTACCCTCTGGATGTCGCGGGAGGAGCTTTTTATGGGATTCTTT
>JALHSU010000011.1 GCA_022865345.1 Candidatus Zixiibacteriota bacterium | reverse complement strand
ATGAACTTTGATTCTATCAAAAGACTTCCCTTTTTCTTCATAAATCAAACCCAAAAATATCTATTTGTGGAGCTGCCGCTGGGAGAATTCCCGCCCTTTGCCGAAGGGATTCTCTTCTCTCTGTTGATAGAAGGCTTATCTCCGATTCTGGCTCATCCGGAAAGAAGCCTGAGCAAAGAGGGTGATTTCGAAAGAATAGAGAAGTTAAAAGACTCGGGAATTCTGATCCAGTTAAACGCTGGTTCGCTCTTAGGAGATTTTGGCAAAAAGATTCAAAGGGGAGCCAGAAGGTTACTGGAAGAAGACCTGGTCGATTTTATATCCAGCGATGCTCACGATTTGAATAGACGACCAATAACCGTAATGGCAGAAGCTTTTAAAATGGTCAAAAATGATCTGGGAGACGAAAAAGGATTAGAACTCTTTGAGAAAAACCCTCAAAAAATCCTTCAGGCTGATAATATCGAAACCAAAATTGAAATTAAACGCTTTTAAAAAAGGAGTGTTAAAGATGAAAAAAGTAAACCAGATAATCAGTCTTTGTTTAATAGTTTACCTGACCTTTTTTCAGATATCCAATTTAGTCTGGGCTCAGGAGGAAAAGAATGCTGAGACACAAAGGAGTACAAGCTTAGATTATTATCTTGCCCCGGGTGCAGATAACCAGCTTTTGATCAAAGTTAATGTTTGGGGAGAGGTTTTAAAACCCGGGATAGTGGAGGTTCCTGATAATACCAACCTTCTCTCTCTTATCTCTATGGCTGGTGGACCTACGGAGAACGCCAAGCTTAGCAAGGTCAAGATCGTGCGCAATTTCTCCGAGAGTAAAATCTTCACGGTCAATGTCAAGGATTGTGTCCGGGATGGGAAAGCCGAACAGATACCCTTGATCAAACCAGGTGATACGGTTATAGTCCCGCGCAATAGCTTTCACTCGTTTTCAAAATATGTAACTTTTGTTTATAACCTGGCGGTTATAGCCAGCGTGATTAAACTCTTCACTCAATAAAGGGGGGTCAAAAAATTGGAAGAGCAAAATAGCATATCGCGCGTTCAGAAGGAAGTATCCTTTCAGGACTACCTGATTATCCTGAAGAGAAGAAGATGGATTGTCCTCTCCGCTTTTTTAATAATCCTGCTCTCGTCCGGGATCTTCTCCTTCACTACCCAGCCGATCTATGAATCCTCTACCACTTTGATGATCGAAGAAGACGGGGGGATGAAAAAAGAGATCTTCGAGATCTCTTCCTATATGAAGCAGGAGACCATGATCAAAAACCAGGTGGAGATAATCAAGAGCCGAACCTTGGCTGAATCGGTTCTTCAGGCACTCTTATCCTCCCCCTTTAAAAAAGTCTGGGAGGAAGTAGTTCTAAGGAAAGGAGCAGAAAAGGTCAATACCAACGATATGGTTCTGACCCTGCAGCAAAACACCAAGGTGGTTCCCTTAAAGGAGACCGACATAGTGCAGGTTAAAGTAACTGCCCCGAATCCGGATTTAGCTGCATTCTTAACCAACACCATCGCTCAGGAATATTATAAACAGAGCCTGCAGATAAGCCGGGGAGAGATAACCGAGGTTCGTCTATTCTTAGAGGATCAACTTTCCAATACCCAAAAGGAGTTGCAGCAGGCTGAAGAGGCTTTGAGGATTTATAAGGAAAGAGAAAAGGTCGCAGCACTGCCTGAGGAGACCGAGGAACTGGTTAAGCAATTAGCCAGTTTTGAATCCTTATATAACGAAGCCAAGACTGACTTAGAATCAAATCAAAAAAGACTCTCCTATATGCGAAATCAGCTTACTGAGAGAAAAGGCCGTCTGGTGGAGGATATATCCCAGATCTCCAGTCCTCTGATTATTCAACTGCGCAAGGAGATGGCAAATTTAGAAGGGATAAAAGCAGGGTATATCGCCCAGGGCTTCCCAGAGGACCATCCCAAGATGGAAGAGATAACTAACCGGATAAAAGATATAAAGCAGAAGCTGGTAAAGGAGACCTCGGAGCTTGTTTCCAGAGAGATGGCTTCCTCAGACCCTTTGGGTTATTCTCAGGAGTTAGTGGACAAGATTCTGATCCTGGAGATAGAGATTCAATCCTTAGGCGCCAAAACCGAGGCACTGAAAAATATAGTTGACACCTACTCTAACAATCTTAACACCCTGCCGGAGAAAAGCCTGAAATTAGCCCGGTTAGAGCGAAATGCCAAAGTGGGTGAAAATATCTTCTTGATGTTAAAGGAAAAATATGAAGAGTCACGGATAAAAGAGGCAGGCCAAATAGGTAATGTGAGGATAATAGATAAAGCCTTACCCCCGGAAGACCCCATAAAGCCCAAGAAAAAGATCAACCTACTCTTAGGTGCGCTGTTGGGTTTAGGCTTAGGGTTAGGGATGGCGTTTTTTGTGGAGAGACTGGATAATTCCCTTAAGAGCATCGAGGATGTAGAGGCGACTGGACTTTCTATTTTAGGTTCAATTCCTCTGATAAAAAGCAGTAAAGATAAAAAATCAAAGAAAGAAGAAGAAAAATCCGAGGAGTATCAGATTAAACGGATAACCTCCAACTTAGTGACCCATTTTGAACCGAAGTCTCCTATATCTGAGGCTTATCGTACTTTCAGGACCAATCTACAGTTCGCCAGGCTGGATGCACCTTTGAAGACGATTCTGGTAACAAGCTCAGGGCCTTCTGAGGGTAAGTCAACCACTGTGGCTAACTTAGCCATAACTATGGCTCAGATGGGAACCAATACTATTCTGATCGATTCAGATTTAAGGAGGCCTGTCCTGCACTCGATTTTCAATCTGCAGAGAGCTCCGGGCCTGACCAACTACTTGGCTGGCAATGTTCCCTGGAAAGAGATTGTCCAGAAAACCCCCATAGAGAACTTGAGCCTTTTGACCTGCGGGGTTTTGCCTCCTAATCCTTCAGAGCTTTTAGGCTCAAAGAAGATGAGAATGTTACTGGAGGAGTTGAAAGAAAAATATGATATGATCCTGTTTGATTCTCCCCCGGTAATAGCGGTAACCGATGCGGCTGTGTTGTCAACCCTATTAGATGGCGTAGTTCTGGTTTCCTCCTCTGGCTCGACTTCAAGAGAAGCCTTGCAAAGAGCCATTACTCTTCTGGAAAATGTCAAAAGCAGGCTTATCGGAGGAGTGCTGAACAAGATCAAGGTGGAATCTGTTTACGGCTCTTATCATTATTATTATTACTACCATTACTATGGAGGAACCAAACAGAAGAGGAAGAAGAAGTCAGACGAACTGGTCAAAACCACATGACTCAGATGAAAAGGAACCAAGCATGAAAATCGGCATTCTGGGCGGAGGCCTTACCGGCCTAACCATCGCCTCCCAGTTGAAAAATGAATTTGAGGTCCTGGAGAAAAACTCTGATTGCGGCGGTCTGTGCAGGAGTCTGAAAGAAAATGGTTTCACTTTCGATTATGGCGGTGCTCATATAATCTATTCTCAAAACAAAAGCTCAGTCGACTTTATGCTGAACGTGCTTGAGGGAAATTATAATCAGGGAAGAAGAAATAACAAGATTTATTATAAGGGGCATTTTGTAAAATATCCTTTTGAGAATGGGCTTTCCGATCTGCCTAAGGAGGATAATTTTGAATGTTTATATCATTATTTGAAAAATGATTGCCCTTCTCCTTCTAACTTCAAAGAGTGGATCTACTATACTTTTGGCAAAGGGATAGCAGAAAAATACCTTTTGCCCTATAATCGAAAAGTCTGGAATACTAAGCCTGAGGAAATGAGCCTGCACTGGGTAGAAGGGAGAGTTCCAAAACCTCCTTTGGAGGATGTGATAAAATCTGCGATTGGAATTCCAACTGAGGGGTATACCCATCAGTTGAACTTCTTTTATCCAAGAGAAGGTGGGATTCAGGCTTTGATTCAGGGGATAGAAAAGCAAGTCGAGGAAAGAATAGTCAAGAATTTTGCTGTAAAAAAAATATTTAAAGAAAAAGATGGATGGTGCATTTCAGATGGAGAAGATCAGAGGAAGTATGACCTGGTGATTTCAACTATCCCGGTGTTTGACCTTTTGAAAGCATTAGAAGATGTTCCCCAAGAGGTCAAGAGTGCCTCTTCCAAACTCCAATACAACTCGCTGATTGCGGTACTTCTGGGATTAGAAGGGAACAGTCTTCCACCTTATACTGCAGTTTATTTCCCGGATGAGGACTTGAAATTTAACCGGGTTGGTTTTCCTCATATCTTCAGCCCCAATAATGTCCCTGAAGGATATAGCTCTCTGGTAGTTGAGATCACTGCTAAGGAAAATGATTCCACCTGGAGACTTTCAGATGAAGAGCTTTTGAGACACTCGACTCAGGGTCTTGCCGGATGTGGACTTTTAGACCCAAAGAAGGTCTGTTTCAAAAAAGTGGTCAGGTCAAAATATGCTTACGTGATCTATGACAAAGATTATCTGAAGAACATAGGAATTGTAAAAAATTACATAGAAAAACTCGGAATAGTTCTCTGCGGCAGGTTTGCTGAATTTGAGTACCTCAATATGGATGCCTGTATT
>JALHSU010000010.1 GCA_022865345.1 Candidatus Zixiibacteriota bacterium | reverse complement strand
TTTTTTCACCCCGGCATTGTACTCGGCTTTACAATTTGGACAATAGGGCATAAGTCTCCTTTTTCTTTTTCTCTGGAATGCATTGACTGCGTCAATGCATTTAAAATGTAGGGAAGGTCTTCAGACCTCCACTTTTTGGAAAGCCAAAACCCGTAGCGTCCTCACTCCAGTGAGGACGTTTGCTCATTGCCACGAAAATGGCACCGCTGCACTTCCTCACAAGCGGAGAATGTATAACCTCACCCTAACCCTCTCCTAAAAGGAGAGGGTAAAAAGCATCGCTACGGACGATGGATTCCATAAATCGCTTTTCTCACAAATCCGCCAGCTTTTTTTAACCTCTTTTCCGCTTCTTTCTTATCTACGTTTGAAAGTATCATTACCAGAGCGGTTTTTACACTTCCTCCTGACAGACGAAGATATTTTTCTGCCTGTTTATAATTAACTCCGGTTACTTGCATTATTATCCTTTTGGATCTTTCCCTTAGTTTCTGACTTTTTGCCTGCAGGTCAATCATCAGGTTTTCGTAGACCTTTCCTATTTTGATCATTGCGGTAGTGGAAAGCATATTCAAAATCAGCTTCTGGGCTGTGCCGGCTTTCATCCGGGTAGAGCCGGTCACCACCTCCGGTCCTAAAAGCGGAGAGATTATCACGTCAGGCTTGACTTTAAGTCCTTTTATCGGATTGCAGAAGATGAAAATCGTCTTTGCTCCTATTTTTTTTGCATATTTCAAAGCCCCTAAGACATAAGGAGTTCTCTTGGATGCAGCTATTCCTACTACAACATCTTTTTTTGTCAGACCGGCTTTTTTCAAATCTTTTTCTGCGGCTTTTATATTATCTTCCACCCCTTCTCTTGAGCGAACCAAACTCTTATATCCACCAGCTATTATTCCTCTGATCATCTTGGGATCAGTTCCAAAAGTGGGCGGACATTCTGCCGCATCCAAAACCCCTAACCTTCCGCTGGTCCCGGCTCCGATATAAAAAAGCCTGCCGCCTTTTTTGAAAGTTTTGACGATTAACTCGACGCCTTTGGCAATCTGTGGAATTTGTTGTTCAACTGCCAAAGGAACTTTTTTATCCTCGGCATTGATCAGTTTCAAAATCTGTAAAGTGGATCTTGAATCGATATCAAAAGTAGCAGGATTTCTGGCTTCGGTAACTAAATTTTTAATCTCGTTAAAAATTTTTCTGGACAAAATGAAATTCCGGTTATAGCACTCTAATGGTGACTTTTCGAGCTATTACACCAGCTCCAATCGTCCCTTTTGCTCCTGAAATATTATTGGCTGGCAGACCAGTAGGCAACGCAAAAGGCATTCCAGGATAACTGACAAAACTTTTATTATAAGCTACCATATATACCCAATAAAGCCCTGATACCACCTCCCCGTTAGCTTTACGAAAAGCATCCTGGGGAATAGTCGTAAATGGGCCAGTTACAATAGCTTTATGTAATACAGCTCCGGGAATAGTGTCACCCTTAACTACGCTTATGATATATGCTGTAGCTGAATCAGATGTCGTCCAGGTGACAACAACTGCAAGACCATTTTCATTTACAGAATCTGCAGGGTTAATACTTGCGCTAAAAATGTCCGGCATTGCAAATCTGAAAGTTATATTGACTGTATCTGGTGAGCTAATAATTGAGTCTATATAAGCAGTCATCGTATGAAAAGTAGTATCGGAGAACTCTTGGTAATATGCACCAGAGCCAGTATTCGGAATAATTTTATTACCTGCTTTTACTGTTGCCGCATTGAATAGAGTATCATTTCTCGAGACCGTGAAATAGGCAATGTCTTTTGAGATATTCATATCCTTGACCACCACTCCATATACAGTAAAAGTCGGTTTCTGAGTGATAGGCCCTGTCGGTTTTTTCTCGCAGGAAAAGC
>JALHSU010000009.1 GCA_022865345.1 Candidatus Zixiibacteriota bacterium | reverse complement strand
GTAGTTCGGGACAGAAGATTGAAAGACTGAAACACGAAACCGATCTTCTGATTTCTAATCCCGGCTAAGCTATTTCTATCTAAAGAAGATATATCTTTACCTTCAAGGAAATAGTTCCCTTTAGTGGGTCGATCTAAACAGCCCAAGATATGCATTAAGGTCGATTTTCCTGAGCCAGATGGTCCCATTATGGCGACAAAAGCGCCTTTTTCAATGGACAGATCAATCCCCCTTAAGGCGTGAATCTCGTAATCCCCGAGTTTATAGATTTTGACCAGATGCTCCGTAAAGATGACCTGCTCCATGCTATCTCCTTCCTCCTCCACCGAACCTGGGAACAAAGGGATTAACCTGCTGGTTATTATTGGTGGTGAGTTCTGCGCCCTTTTCCGCGGTAATGATCTTCTGTCCCTCTTTAAGGCTGTCCGATATAACCTGGGTGAAGCTGCCGTCAGAGATCCCGACCTGAACCGGGATCGGCTCTGGTTTTCCCTGGGGGCTTAAAATCCATAAAATACTCTGGCCTGGTCTTCTTGAGCCGGCCGAATTGGTTCTGGCAGAACTACTGTCCAAATGCTGCGCTGCCTGAGACCCCTGGGCCCCCCCTCTCATCTGGGAAAAAGACTTCTTCCCAGATGTGGAGGGGCGAAAGCGCAAAGCCCCTGCAGGGACTTTGAGTACATCCTGTCTTTCATCCACTAGGATAGTCACGTTAGCGGTCATCCCGGGCATCAAAAGAAGATTCGGGTTTGGGACCTCTATAATCACGTCATAAGATACAACATTCTGCACTACCTGGGGAGAAAGTCTTATCTGGCTTACAGTTCCCTTAAACGACAGGTCAGGATAAGCGTCCACTGTGAAAAGCACTTGCTCACCATCTCTTATTTTTCCTATATCTGCCTCGTCTATGCTGGCATCGACTTCCATTTTTGTCAGGTCTTGGGCTATGGTGAAAAGGGTTGGCGCCTGCAGGCTGGCTGCTACGGTCTGCCCCACATCCACGTTTCTGGAAATGACAACTCCGTCTATGGGCGAGGTTATGGTGGCATATTCAAGATTGGTTTTAACCCGGTCTAAATTAGCCTGGGAAGATTTCACATCAGCTTGTGCCAGCTCATAATTGGTCTGGGCAACGTCTCTATCTGATACCGAGACCATATTCTGCTGGAATAAGGATTGGGTGCGCTCATATTCTTTCTTAGAAAGCTCGGCCGAGGCTTTGGCTCTTTCTAAATCCGCTTGAGCCTGGGCGACTTGAGCCTTTAGAAAAGTAGGGTCTAATTGGGCGAGGACCTGCCCTTTCTTCACGCGGTCGTTAAAATCAGCATAAAGAGCTGAGATGGTCCCGGAGACCTGGCTTCCCACCTGAACCGTGGTTACTGCCTGCACAGCTCCGGTGGCAGTAACCAAAATAGAGATATCCCCTTTTTGCACCTCGGCCGTGGTGAACTTAGCTTCGGTCTTTTTACTGCTTCCCCTGAAAAATAAGAAGAAGAATAAAATTATCAGAACTAAAACAGGGATTAAGATAAAAATTTTTCTCATAGGATTTCCTTTCTCCTTTTCAAAATCAAGCAGGGTTTTTACTAAAGTGCTTTTTCAAACAGAAGTAGAGATACACTTCACACAAAAAATTTGACACAGATTGAAAGTAAAAGGTTTAATTATATTACGCAGGTTCAAATTTTTTTTATAATCTTTCTGACAGTGAAAAAATTCAATTAAGAGGACATCCTATGTCTTATTTTTTGCATAAAAAGAGGAGGCTGCATCAAGGGTTTTGCCGCTGTAAGGCAAGAATGCATGACTTACCATTTTTTGAGAGTCAGATAGACTGATTCTGAGTCGAGTTTCCCCTATCACAAATAATCAGGTTTTTCTTTCCTTCTTTTTGGCGGCAGGGAAGAGGATGTTGTTAAGGATTAAGCGATAGCCAGGAGAGTTCTTATGCAGGCTTAAGTCTGTTTGTGGGTCGCCTACCCGGTGTTCATAATCCTCTGGGTCATGTCCGGAGAAGAAGGTGAAGGTGCCTCTGCCGAAATTTCCGTGGATATATCTTACCTCATCCTGTCCCTCTACTTCCGCCAGGACGGTTACATACTTTTTTAAAAGTGATTTTCTAAAGGCGGTGGTCTGTCCCATAAAACCCCGGACCACGTTCACATGATCCTGGACTAACATCGAGGGAACCGGGTCTAATTTGGCAGAGAAATCGAACAGGGTAAAATAGTCATTCTGCGAATTAATTCCCCAGACGAGCCGGTCCAAATAGGTGTCTATATCAGAGTGTTTATATTCCGGCGGGTCTAAAGATACGGTGAAATCTGTAAAAGCAAAGGTTTTCGAATAATCCAACTTCTTCTGACAATCAGGATCAGGCGGGTCACCGTCGAATTCCCGCGGAACGATATCGTCATTTTCCGCAGCTAAGGCTATGTCCATAGTCTCCGGAGCAGAGCACATGGCAAACAGGAACCCTCCCCGGGAAACGTAGTCCTTCAGGGCTCTGGCAACCGCCTTTTTCTCCTCAGACACCTTTTTAAATCCTAATTTCCTGGCAATGGTTTCGCAGGTTGCCTGTTCCTCTTTATACCAGGGCTCATTTCTGAAAGAGAAGTAAAATTTCCCGTACTGGCCTGTGAAATCCTCATGATGAAGATGCAGCCAATCGTATTTCTCCAGGTCACCCTTCAAAACCTCGGTATCCCATAAGGTCTTGTAGGGAATCTCCGCGTAAGCTAAAGCCAGTCTGACAGCATCATCCCAGGGCTCCTTATTAGGGGGCACATACACTGCGATAGCAGGAGCTTTTTCCAGTAAGACTACGTCCATGTTATTTTCTTCTATCTCTTTATAAATCGCCCCAGCCTGAGACATATCGATTTTTTCAAAAGATACACCCTGCAGTCTGCAGCGATCAGCCATATCCTCATGATATTCAGTCATAAAGGAACCGTCCCTGTAGTTCAAAAGCCATTCCACGTTGTACCCCTGTTTCAAGCACCAATAAGCCACCCCGTAGGCTTTAAGATGGTCGGTCTGGGATAAATCCATGGGGATTAGAATCTTTTGAGCCTGGGAGAGTCCAAAGGAAAGAATTAAGGCAAAAATGAAAATAGAAAGAGATATTAAAATTTTTCTTATCATTGCGACACCCGTTATGTTGAGTGACCCTGTGAGGGTCGCGCTACGAAGGACAAATTTGTAGTTGCCCAATTTATTGGGCGTCTTTTATGCCTGATAAATCAGGCAACTACCTGCTCGATAAATCGAGCGACTACGATGGATTTTTTCCCTTACCTTTCTTCAACTCCTCTTTCTTTTTCCTCCACCACTCGATTCTTTTTTTAATCTCTTTTTCAAATCCAAAATCCGTGGGCTCGTAATATCTTCTTCCTTTCAGGTTATCCGGCAGATACTCTTCATCTACGAAATGACCAGGAAAGTCGTGAGGATATTTGTAATCTTTGCCATAACCCAAATCTTTCATCAATCCGGTAACAGGATTGCGGATATCCAAAGGAACAGGCAATGCCTGGGTCTCCTGGATTTCTTTCTCCACTTTTGAAAATGCAGTGTAGATGGCATTACTCTTTGGAGCTGTAGCTAAATAGACCACTGCCTGGGCTAAGGCTAACTCACCTTCAGGCGTTCCCAGGAAATGATATGCCTCCTTAGCAGCAATGGTAACCTGCAGAGCCTGGGGGTCTGCATTTCCAATATCTTCTGTGGCAAACCTGATTAACCTTCTGGCGATATAAAGAGGGTCTTCTCCGCCAGCAAGCATCCGACCAAGCCAGTATAAAGCAGCATCCGGATCTGAGCCTCTTAAGCTTTTATGCAAAGCTGAGATTATATTATAATGCTCCTCACCGGCTTTATCATAAACTAAAGCCTTTTTCTGCATCGCCTCCTGGGCTATCTGTAAGGTTATGTTCCTTACTCCCTTTTCATCTGGTGAGGTAGTCATCACAGCAAATTCAAGAGTGTTCAGAGCCACCCGGGCATCGCCATTTGCCATCTGGACGATAAAATCCTTGGCTTTTTCCTCCAGGTTTACTTTTAAATTCCCCAGACCTTGTTCTTTATCAGTCAAAGCTCGATTTACGATTTCCTTAAGGTCTTCCTCAGTTAAAGGATTTAAGGTATAAACCTTTG
>JALHSU010000008.1 GCA_022865345.1 Candidatus Zixiibacteriota bacterium | reverse complement strand
GGAAGTCGGAACTTCATTTAGATCTATGACCCAGGAGGAAAGGGATTTGCTCCAATCGGTAATAGACGACACCTATAATCAATTCGTGGATGCGGTGAAGGAAGGACGAGGACTGGAAAGAGAAAAAATCCTGGAGCTGGCCGACGGCAGGGTTTTTACTGGCAGGCAGGCTAAGGAGTTGGGTTTGATTGATGAGCTTGGAGATATTGAAGACGCTATACAGATAGCAGGAAAAATGGGAGACATAGAAGGTGTTCCCAGGACTATCAAAGAAAGGCCGAAGAAGGTATCATTATTTGATATCGTTGGCTCGAGCTTTAAAGCCATCACCGACATCAGGAGTAACGAGAACCTTTTACCGAAGCTTCAATATATCTTCAAATAAAAAATTCTCGTATATAGAAATGGTTTAAGAAGTTAAGAATATATGCCTATATTCGAATATATCTGCAGGAAATGCAAAGGCAGATTTGAGGTTCTGGTATCGAATAAACGCGAAGAATTAGCCTGTCCGAGTTGCGGTGGCGAAGGTGAAAGGATTTTCTCGGTTTTTGGTTTTTCCTCCAAAGGGAAATTCGTTTCCTCAACCGGACCTTCCTGCTCAAATTGCAGCACGAAAAACTGTAACAGTTGCAATTAAAACATAAAGCTACTAAAGGAGGTGTAAGATGACCAAAGCAGATTTGGTCGAAAAGATTGTAGAAAAGACAGGGTTGACCAGGACTGACGTGGCGGTGGTAGTGGATAGCTTTTTAGAGTCGGTGAAGAACGCCATGAAGGAAGGGCATAATCTGGAGATACGCGGATTCGGGACCTTTAAGATTAAGTCCCGTAAAGCCAGGAAAGCACGCAATCCACGCACGGGTGAGGAAGTACCGGTTCCAGACAGAAAAGTTCCGGTTTTTAAACCTTCGAATGAATTCAAAGAGCTTATAATTCAGCAAAAATAGAAAGGAGGAGAATTGCCCAGCGGAAGGAAAAGGAAAAGGCAGAAGATCAAAACCCACAAGAGGAAAAAAAGACTAAGAAGGGATCGCCATAAAAAGAAACTCAGATAATGATTTATGTTATCTCGGATACCCATATACCGAAAAGAACGTCCAGAATTCCTCCTGAGTTTATTGAAAAGGTCAAAGATGATGACCTGATAATTCACGCTGGAGACTTCACTGAGTTAAAAGTCTACCGGGAACTTGAAGGAGTGGCTACTCTTTATGCGGTGTGCGGTAATATGGATTGTCCGCAAATAAAAGAGGTTCTGCCTTCAAAAAAGTTATTTGAGCTCTCAGGGTTTAAAATTGGATTGATCCACGGTTTTGGCTCTCCTTCAGATTTAAATCAAAGAATCAGAGGAGAATTCATCGAGAATGTTGATTTAATCATCTTTGGTCATACTCATTCTCCCTGTAATTTGAAAAAAGGTGGTACTCTTTTTTTCAATCCAGGAAGCTTATCTGGAAATATCTCCCCCGTAGGGGGAAGTTACGGGACACTCCATCTGGAAGAAGGAAAGATGCAGGGAGAAATCGTTTTTTTGAAATAAAGCCTGGAGCTTGTAGCAAGGAGCAGGTAGCTTAAATCCCTTAGACTACAGCCTTTGGCCTATAGACTTGTTTTTCTGCCCCTGTAGCTCAGTTGGATAGAGCAGCGGCCTCCGGAGCCGCGAGCACCCGTTCAAGTCGGGTCAGGGGTATTTAAATGCAGTGATTAGTGAATAGTGATCAGTGATTAGAAAAATACTAAAACCAAAAAGCAAAACAGAAAATTATGAAATGGTCTGAAACATATATTCCGACTTTAAGAGAGGAGCCCGCTGAGGCGGAGATCATCTCGCACAAACTTTTGGTCAGGGCTGGTTACATCCGTAAATTGGCCGCAGGTGTTTATAACTATCTCCCCCTGATGCAAAAAGTTTTGTTAAAAATCACCCGGATAGTCAGGGAGGAGATGGACCGAGCTGGTGCCCAGGAGATTTTGATGCCGGTCCTTCATCCGGCTGAGCTCTGGCTGGCTACTAAAAGATGGGAAACTGTAGGTAAAGAATTGATGAAAATGAAAGACCGGCACTTGAGAGACCTGGTCTTAGGGGGAACTCACGAAGAAGTGGTGACCTATCTCATAAGAGGCGAGCTGAGGTCTTACCGCCAGCTTCCCTTGAATCTTTATCAGATTCAGACTAAATTCCGGGATGAGATCAGGCCCAGATTCGGACTGATGAGGTCACGCGAATTCATAATGAAAGATGCTTATACCTTTGACGCGGATGAAAATGGTCTAAAAATAAGTTACCAGAAGATGGTGGATGCTTACTTCAAGATTTTTGAAAGATGCGGTCTGGAGACTAAAAAAGTCGAGTCTGATACTGGGGCCATGGGAGGAAAGGCGGCCCATGAGTTTATGGTAATAGTCGATACGGATGGAGGGGAGAATATCATTTTTACCTGTGACAACTGTGATTATGCTGCCAATATCGAAAAAGCCACTTCAATCGAGCCATCTGAACAAGAGGGTAAAGAAGCTGAGAAACCCCTGCAAAAAGTAGCTACTCCTGATATGAAAACGATTGAAGAGGTCACAGGTTTTCTGAATCTCCCAGCCAGAAAATTGGTTAAGACCTTACTTTACAAAGCAGACGGAGAGGTGGTGGCGGCTTTAATCCGCGGGGATAGACAAATCAATGAGACCAAGCTAAAAAACAGCCTCAAAGTCATAGAACTGGAAATGGCTGACGCAGTCACAGTTCAGAGGATTACTGAAGCTCAAGTCGGTTACGCAGGACCGGTAGGGTTGAAAGGCGTGAAGCTTATAGGAGATAAAGAGATCTTAAATCTGACCAACTTTGTGACTGGAGCTAATGAAGATGGTTTTCATCTGACAAATGTAAACATCGATCGGGATTTTAAACTGGATGCAGTCGCTGATATTAGAAGTGCGGCTCCGGGCGAGCTTTGTCCCAAATGCGAAAAAGGCAGGCTCAAAACTGCCCAGGGGATAGAGGTCGGAAACACTTTTATGTTGGGCACTAAATACAGCGAAGCTCTAAATGCAACCTTTGTGGACGAACACGGTCAGGAGAAGTTTTTCATTATGGGCTCTTACGGCGTAGGGATAACCCGGACCGCTCAGGCGGCAGTTGAGAAGTTCCATGATGAAGCCGGCATAATCTGGCCCGTGCCAATCGCCCCATATTTAGCTGAGATTGTACCAGTAAATATCCAGGATGAAAAACAGAAAGAAGCTGCTCTTGAGATCTATCATAAGATGCTGGATAAAAATTTAGAGGTCTTACTGGATGACAGAAATGAACGCGCCGGAGTCAAATTCAACGATGCTGATCTGATTGGCATTCCTTTGAGAATAACTATAGGCGAGAGAAGTCTTAAGGAGGAGAAAGTAGAGGTCAAAATCAGGGGTAGCAAGGCAACTGTCTCATTAAGAAAAGATGAGGTATTAGAGGGCTTCCTTAAGATACTGTCTGAAATCGAGCCTGTCGGTAATAAAAGTTCGAAAACTTAAAAAACATTTGCTTTTTAATATAAGGGTAATTATATTATCTGAGAGAGTGGGTTTCGCCCACTCTTTTAAGTATCGAAAACTCAAAGGATTAAAGGACTGAAAGCGTATTAATTTGTTCCGAGGGTTAATCTATTTGCCAGAGATTAAAGAGGTATTGAAGCAGAGACTTCTTCCTCTGATTGAGGAAGAGGACCTGGAACTGGTAGAATTGGATCTGGTGGGCAAACCGCCTCGTTATATCTTGAGAGTCTTTGTGGATAAAGTCGGCGGAGTGAACGTGGAGGAATGTGCAGAGCTGAGCAGAAGTCTTTCTGATTATCTGGACACCGAGGACCTGATCCAGGGGCGCTATACCCTGGAAGTCTCTTCTCCGGGCCTGGAAAGACCTCTTTTAAGCCTGGACGATTTCAGACGAAAAATCGGAGAACGAGTGAAGGTTGATCTGAAATCTCCATTAGATGAGAAGAAGGAGATTAAAGGAGAAATAGTCGAAGTGCGGGAGAACGAAGTAGTCATCGCATTAGAAGACAAAGTAGAGACAATACCCTGGGACAGAATAGATAAAGGAAGAATCATTATTTAAGAGGAGCATTTTTTAATGAGCAATGAGATTTTAGAAGCTTTACAGCAGATCACCAAAGATAAAAATATCGATATGGATTATGTGATCTCGACTTTGGAAACCAGTTTGATTTTAGCCGCCAAAAAGAAGTTCGGAAATGCAGATAATCTCAAAGTATCTGTGGATCTGAAAACCGGGGAGATCAAGATGTATGCGGTCAAGAAGGTAGTGGAGAAGGTAACTGACCCTTATCTGGAGATCTCTTTACCGGAGGCTAAGAAAATCGAAGAGAAAGCCAAACTGGATCAAGAAGTAAAAATTCCGATCGGATTTGAGGAGTTTGGCAGGAATGCCATCATGACCGCCAAGCAGATATTGATTCAGAAGGTCAGAGAAGCAGAGCGGGAGAAAATCTACGAGGAGTATAAAGATAGAGTGGGAGAGCTGGTTACCGGCTCTGTTCAGCAGGTGGAGAAGGGTCATCTTTTAGTAAACCTGGGAAAAGCCGAGGCTATTATTCCGCCAAAAGAGCAGATCCAGAAGGAGAAATATAGGCAGGGTGACCGTATCCGTGCATATATTCTAAATGTGGAAAAAAGCGCTAAGGGTCCTTTGATAACCCTGTCCCGGGTCAATCCTGGTCTTCTGATCAGGCTGTTTGAGTTAGAAGTTCCGGAGATCTATGAAAGGATAATAGAAATTAAAGCTATAGCCAGAGAGCCGGGTGAGCGTTCCAAGATTGCAGTCAGTTCCATAGATGATCGGATCGACCCGGTGGGTGCCTGCGTGGGAGTGAAAGGAGCCCGGGTACAGAGCATAGTCCGGGAGCTTTCCAATGAAAGGATCGATATAGTGCCCTGGAGTGCGGTTCCGGAGAACTTTGTGACCAGAGCTTTAGCTCCGGCCAAGATAGTCAAATTAGATGTCTACCCTGAGGAGAAAAGCATGACCGCGATAGTAGAGGAAGATATGCTTTCCTTAGCCATCGGGAAAAACGGGCAGAATGCAAAGTTAGCCTCCAAGCTCACCGGCTGGAGGATAAATATATTAAGCCAGGCCGATTACAGGGCACAGAAAAAAATAGAAACCGGTCCTGAGATCGTGGTTACAGAGCTCCAGGGAGTGGGGGAGAAACTGAAAGAAAAGCTGGTATCAGCCGGAATTGATAGCGTTCAATATCTGGCTAAAGCCCGGCTCGAGGATCTGATGAAGATCGAGGGGATCGGGGAGAAAAAGGCAAGTGGCTTAATAGAGGCTGCCAAAAAGTATCTTACCCCTGCTAAGGCCGGCTCCAAAGATAAAGGGAGTGAAAAGATTGAGCAATAAAAGGGTTTATCAAGTAGCTAAAGATTACAATATCTCCAGCGATGCCCTATTATCCATGTTGCGGGAGTTGGGTTTCTCCATAAGGAGCCATATGAGCGTGGTGGAAGAAAAGGTTCTGAAGGCGATCGAAGAGAAATTCAGGAAAGAGAAAGAAGAGCTCAAAAGAGAAGATGTTCTTAAGAAAAAGAAGCTGGAAGAAAGGGAGAAATTAGAGGAGGAACGTCACCGGGTGGAAAGCGTCAAAGAAAGCGTCAAGGAGAGGCTGAAATTCAAAGACTTGAGTGTCAAAAGCAAAGATGATCTTTTAGCTTTCGAGAAAAAGAAAAAGGTGAGGTTCAAAAAGGGTAAACCGGAAAGGCAGGTAAATCCTAAAGAAGTCGAAGCCAGTGTCAAAAAGACTCTGTCCCAATTCGACACCTTGAGGAAACTCAAGAAATACCATAAAAAAGAGAAGGAGGATACAGCCGAAGGGGGTGAACCCGTCAAGAAAATCCAGGTAACCGAGTATATGTCAGTGGCTGAGCTGGCGAATCTCATGGGGGTAAAGCCTTCGGAGGTCATAAGCAAATGCCTGGAGTTAGGTTTTGTTGCCAGTATTAACCAGAGATTGGATATGGATACCCTGGAGACCATTGCCTTAGAATTCGGTTTTGAGGTAGAAGAGCTAAAAGAGATTGGAGTAGTAGAGGAAGAGGAGGCGGAGGAGCCTGAGAATTTAAAACCTCGTGCTCCAGTTGTTACGATTATGGGACATGTGGACCACGGCAAAACTTCTCTTTTAGATTACATTCGCAAGAGCAACATCATCGCCGGAGAATTTGGAGGCATTACCCAGCATATCGGTGCTTATGAAGTCAGGCTTCCCAAAGGCAAGATAACCTTTTTAGATACTCCTGGACACGAAGCTTTTACGGCTATGAGGGCAAGGGGCGCCCAGGTGACGGATATAGTTGTTCTGGTGATAGCAGCTGATGATGCCGTAATGCCCCAGACCGTGGAGGCGATCGATCATGCCAAAGCAGCCGGGGTACCGATAATAATAGCCATTAACAAAATGGACCTGCCTAACGCAGATGCCGAACCGATTAAGCATCAGATCTCCAAATACGGACTGGTCCCTGAGGAATGGGGCGGTAAGACGGTCATCCGTGAAATCTCCGCCAAGACCGGCAAGGGAGTGGACCATCTTCTGGAGATGATACTTTTACAGACTGAGATGCTAGAGCTAAAAGCTGATCCAGCTAAAAATGCTTCCGGGATAGTGATAGAATCCAGACTGGATCGCGGCAGGGGTCCCATAGCCACAGTTCTAATCCAGAAAGGAACTTTAAAAATAGGCGATATTTTTGTCACCGGATCCCATTCTGGAAGGGTGAGGGCAATGCTGGACGAGAGGGGTAACTCTCTGAAGGAAGCAGGACCTTCGGCTCCGGTTCAGGTCCTGGGCTCATCTGGAGTTCCTCAAGCCGGGGACTCATTTATGGTGACCGAAACCGAGCAGGAAGCCAGGGAGATAAGCAGCAGGAGGGCAAGGCTTAAACGAGAGCAAGAATACAGATCATTAGAAAGGGCGGCATTGGGCTCGATATACGACCAGATAGCAGAAGGTAAAGTCAAAGAGTTAAAGTTAATCATTAAAGGAGATGTAGACGGTTCAGTTGAAGCTCTTACCGACACCCTGGAGAGAATCCCGGCACAAGAGGTCAAACTAAGAGTGATTCACACGGGCATTGGAGCCATAAATGAAAGCGATGTCCTCTTGGCTATGGCTTCAAAGGCGGTAATCATCGGTTTTCACGTTCACCCGGATTTCAGGGCCAGGGAGATAGCCCAAAGGGAAAAAGTGGTAATCAAACTATATGACATAATCTATGATGCGGAAAAAGAGATAAAAAGCTTGTTGGAAGGGCTCCTGGAGCCGGAAAAACAGGAGCAGATCTCCGGCGTCTCGGAGGTGAGGAACGTTTTCAAAATCTCCAAAGTTGGTCAGGTTGCCGGAATATATGTTCAGTCCGGTAGCATTAAAAGAGCAGACCATGTAAGGATAATCCGGGAAGGGATAAGCATATATGAGGGGAATATCTCGTCTCTGAAAAGATTCAAAGAAGATGTGAAAGAAGTAAGCTCTGGTTTTGAATGCGGCATAAAAGTCGAAAATTTCAATGACCTCAAAGTTAGCGACATATTAGAGGCTTACCAGATAACGGAATTAGCCCGCAAGTTAGCGGAATAAATTTCCCAGAATATGGTGGTTGGTATTTGTACTATTGAGCTTCATCTCCCGGAAAGCGGCTCCCTGAAAAGCAAAAGGCAGATCTTAAAACGGATAAAAGACCGGATCAGAAACCGGTTTAACGTGTCTTTGGCAGAAGTAGAGAATAATGACCTGTGGCAGAGGACTACTTTAGGGGTGGCAGCAGTAGCCAATCAAGGAAAATTTGTCAATCAGATTCTCTCTCAGGTGATGGAGCACCTGCAGACCGAAAGTGGAATAGTAGTACTGGATTATTCAATGGAGATATGGTAAAATGCATCCGAAAAGGTCTTCCCGGGTAGGGGATCAAATCAGAAGGGAGATCTCTGAAATAGTTCTGCTGATTTTAAAAGAGCCCAAATTGGGTTTTATCACCATTACTGACGTAGAGCTGACTGATGACTTACGGTATGCGAAGGTTTTTTACTCGGTTCTGGGTGATGAGAAAGAAAGAAAGGAAAGCCAGAAAGGACTGGAGCGGGCTAAGGGATTCATCCAGAGGGAAATAGGCAAAAGGATAAGGCTGAAACATATACCCCAGATCGTATTCAGATATGATCATACCACGGAAAAGGCGGCCCGGATAGAACAACTCTTGAAACAGGTGCATACAGAACCTAAGGTCGAAGATGAAGGAAAAGTTTGATCAGATAAGTGAATCGGTAAAGACAGCCAGGAGGATACTGATAACTTCCCATCTGGATCCGGATGGCGATTCTATAGGCTCTCAATTAGCATTGAGGAACTGGCTTAGGGATTCAGGCAAAGAGGTCAAGATAATCAACCAAGGGAAAATCCCTTCAAAATATCTTTTTCTGGATGAAGAGAGAGCGATTGAGGATTTCAATTCTGCTAAGGATATTAATTGGAGTGCGGATTTAATTTTTGTTTTGGAATGTCCAAACTTAGAGAGGATTGGAGAGGTCAAAAAGCTTCTGAAAGAAGGTGCTAAGGTAATCAATCTGGATCATCACCCGGACAACTCTTTTTTTGGAGATATAAGTTACGTAGATACCCAAGCCTGTGCTCTGGGTGAGATAATCTACGAGCTTTTGATCTATAGCGGTTACAGGCTAAATAAACTGACTGCCAGCCAGCTTTATGCTGCTATCCTTACCGATACCGGCAGGTTCAGATTTTCCAATACTACCCCAGAAGCTCTGCGGATCGGGGCAGAACTTATAACCCTGGGAGCAAATCCGAAGGAGATCAATAACCAGATTTATTATAACAACTCAAATGCATCCCTGAAGCTACTGGGCTTTCTCCTGCTTAATCTGGAGACCTTTGCAAATGGCAAAATCTCTTTCCTGGTCATCGATCAAGCAACCCTGAAGGAATTAAATGTCTCGAAAGAAGATACAGAAGGTTTTGTGGATTATTCCCTGTTTCTAAAAGGGGCTGAGGTCGGGGTATTATTTACTCAAAAAAATGATTCTAAAACCAAAGTGAGTCTGAGGTCGCAGAACTCTTTTGACGTCTCAGCCCTGGCCAGGACCTTTGGAGGCGGGGGGCATAGAAATGCAGCAGGGTGCACTGTAAATCAGGATTTGAATTCGACCAAAGAATTGATTTTAAAAAAGATAGAAGAGCAGCTTTCAAGATGAGTTTGGACGGCATACTTTTATTCAACAAAAGATCGGGTATCACCTCCCATTCAGCCCTGGAGGAACTTAGAGAGGTTTTGAAGATAAAAAAGATGGGCCATTGCGGTACCCTGGATAATTTTGCTTCCGGTCTGCTTCTGGTCTGTCTGGGAAAGGCATTGAAAATCGTCAATTTTTTGGAAAATCTGGATAAGGAATATCTGGCTAAGATAAGATTAGGAGTATCCACTGATACTTATGATTTTCAGGGGAAGATCTTGTCCAGTTTGAGCAATTTTGATCTGGATGAGGGCCGGGTAAGAAAGGTAGTGGAATCGTTCAGAGGTCAGATCTGGCAAGTTCCACCACCCTATTCGGCTCTCAAATTTCAAGGTAAGAGATTGTCAGATTATGCCCGTGCAGGCACTCCGATAACCAAAGAACCGAGAAAGGTAAGGATAAACTCGATTGAAATCCTCAAGCTTTTTTTACCCTTTGTGGATTTGAGAATAAGCTGTTCCAGAGGAACCTATATCAGAAGCTTAGCCCAGGACATAGGCTCCCAATTAAAATGTGGTGCACATCTATCTTCCCTTACCCGTACGAGGATAGGTCCTTTTAAATTGCAGGATGCTCTGGACTTAGAAAAAATTCAACTGTTCAGTCTCTCCAAATTACAGGAACGTCTGGTGTCAGTGGAAGAGGCTTTAAATTCTTTGCCGGCCATAAAAGTCACTGACAAATTAGCCTCCGGTATTAAAAATGGACCAGATCTAAAATTCAAAGATATTGTTTCAATGGAGAAGGAGTTTCTACCCGGAGATACTCTTTGTCTAAAAGATAACCTGGACCAGATCTTAGCTCTCGGAAAAGCTCTGAAATCCTCGGCTGAGTTAGCCCAGGCTGACAAAAAAGAGAAAATTATCGAATATATAAGGGTCCTTTCGAAATGAAGATATTTTACGACTTGACTGAACTGGAGCCCTGGGGAAAGCCGGTAGTCACCCTGGGAACATTCGACGGTGTTCATTTTGGGCATCAGGCTATTCTAAAGGAGCTTTACAAGGAGAAAAAAGAGAAAAAAAGGGAATCTCTTCTGGTTACTTATGAGCCGCATCCTCAGATGGTAGTCTCGCCTGAAAATTCTCCTTTGCTGCTTTCTACTTTAGAGGAGAAATTAAAACTTCTTCTGAATATTCCCGAAGGAAAAGAGTTGTCCGGTATATTGGTTATGAAATTTGATAAGGAGCTTTCGCGGTTGACGGCTGGAGAATTTTTAGAGGAGATCGTAGTCAAGAAGCTTAAAGCGGGAGAGTTGATAATCGGAGAAAATCATGCTTTTGGAAAAGAGCGCTCTGGCGGAATCGAATTGCTAAAAAAAGCCAGCCGGACTTTTGATTTTGAACTGAAGGTTGTCCCTTCAATTTTGCAGGATAAAACCCGTATCAGCAGTAGCAGGATTAGAAAAGAGATGCTCACCGGAGATTTCGACAAGGCTTGTCAGATGTTAGGGCATAGTTATCTTATTTCAGGGAAACCGGTCAAGGGCAAAGGAATAGGAACGGAAATCGGCTACCCAACCATAAACTTAGAGGTGACAGGGAAGAAGCTTCTGCCCAAAAAAGGGGTGTATGGAGCAGAAGCGGAAATGGATAATAAGAAATATTACGGGATGATGTATATCGGGAGAAAACTTACTCTGGCGGAGGAAAGTCTTAGTCTGGAGATAAATTTATTTGATTGTCATGAGGATGAAGTACCGGATGAGTTGATAGTTTACTTGCATAAATGGATAAGGGGTGAAATGAAGTTTGAGAGCCTTAAAGGGCTACAAACCCAGTTGGGTGAAGATGAAAAAAAGATCAGACAACTATTAATTAATCAAATAAAAAAGGAGGAAACTTGCCCTTGAACAAAGCCAAGAAAGTCAAATTGATTGAAGAGCATCGGTATCACGAGATGGATACCGGCTCGCCAGAAGTTCAGATAGCCTTGCTGACTGAAAGGATAAACGAGCTGACCGAGCATCTGAAAACCCATAAAAAGGACTTCAGCACAAGAAGAGGTTTGTTGAAAATGGTGGGTAAAAGGAGAAGGCTTTTGGATTATCTGCGAGAGTCAGACATTAAAAGCTATAGAGAGATAGTAGAAGAATTAAACCTAAGAGGTTAATCCGCCAGAGGCGGATCCAGAGGACGAGAGTAAAAATGGAAAAAAGTTACGAACTAGATTTAGACGGTAAAAAACTAACTATTCAGATAGGCAGAGTGGCGCGTCAGGCGGATGGAGCGGCCCTGGTCCGCTTAGCTGACACCATGATCTTAGCTACGGCAGTGGGAACAGAGGAAGCTATCGAAGGTCAGGATTTCTTTCCACTGACTGTGGATTACAGGGAGAAGGCTTATGCCGCAGGTAGAATACCCGGAGGCTTTTTCAAAAGGGAAGGAAGGCCAACTGAAAGGGAGATACTTTCAGCCAGGCTCATCGACCGTTCGTTGCGTCCCTTGTTTCCTGAAGGGTACCTGAACGAGGTTCAAGTAATGGCGATGGTTCTTTCCTCAGATCAGGAAAACGATGCGGACATCTTAGGGATTCTCGGCTCTTCAGTAGCCCTGGGCATCTCAGAAATCCCCTTCTATGAACCTATAGCTGCTGTCAGGATCGGAAGGATAGACGGTAATTTCGTGGTCAATCCGACTTTCAGCCAGATAGAGGAGAGCGATATTAATTTAGTGGTATCGGGAACAGAGGAAAATATAGTTATGGTAGAAGGGGGATGTCAGGAAATTTCAGAGGAGGATTTGATATCCGCCCTGGATTACGGTCAAAAATGGATCAAAAAGTTAGTAGGATTGCAAAGGGAGATAATTCAGGAATTTGGAAAAGAAAAGCCAAAGGTTGAGCCAGTGCCGGTTGATCCCGTACTTCTGGAGGAAGTAAGCAAATTAGCAATAGAGAAAATCAAGCAGGCAAATCGGACTTTGGACAAGGTTGCACGCCAGAAGATCCTGGATGAGATGCAAGAGTCAGTTCTGCAGGAGCTGGCGGAGAAATTTCCTGAAAGCGAAACCAAGATCGCCTCTATTCTAATCGACTTAGAGCAAAAAGATATCAGAGAAATGATCCTGAAGGAAGGCGTAAGGATCGACGGCAGAAAGCCGAATGAAATCCGGCCTATCACCTGTGAGATCGGGGTTTTGCCCAGAGCGCATGGCTCAGCCCTTTTCACCCGGGGTCAGACCCAGAGTCTGGCAGTAACGACCCTTGGATCAAAAATGGATGAACAGAGAATTGAGGATTTAGAAGGCGAATCAACCAAGAGCTATATGCTGCACTATAATTTTCCGCCTTTCAGCGTGGGAGAGGTCAAACCGGTAAGAGGTCCCGGAAGAAGGGAGATCGGGCATGGAGCTTTAGCCGAGAGGGCAATTCAACCGGTGATTCCTAAGGAAGAAGTATTTCCTTACACTGTCCGCATAGTCTCAGACATCCTGGAGTCGAATGGCTCTTCCTCTATGGCTACGGTTTGCGGCGGGACTCTGTCCTTGATGGATGCAGGGGTGCCCATCAAAGCCCCGGTTGCGGGGATTGCTATGGGATTGATAAAAGAGGAAGAGAAGACAGTCGTACTTACTGACATCTTGGGAGCAGAAGACCATTATGGAGATATGGATTTCAAAGTAACCGGAACCAGAAAAGGGATTACCGCTTTTCAGATGGACATAAAAATTTCCGGATTGACTCTTTCTATTATGCAAGAAGCTTTGCATCAAGCCAGGGAAGCCAGGGTATATATTCTGGATATTATGGAAAAGACGATCGCCCAGCCCAGACCTGAGCTTTCGGTCTACGCTCCGCGAATCATCATCTTCAAAGTGAAGCAGGATAAGATCGGGGAGATCATCGGTCCAGGCGGTAAGATGATCAGAAGCATAATCAAGCAGACCGGCGCGGAGATCAATATAGAGGATGACGGCAGTGTGTTCATATCATCTAAAGATTCCAAAGCCGGCGAGCTGGCACAGGAGCTGATAATGAAACTGACCGAGGAGCCCGAGGTCGGCAAGAGTTACCTGGGTAAGGTGAGACGGGTAACAGCTTTTGGAGCTTTTGTAGAGGTACTTCCGGGACAGGACGGACTGGTTCACATCTCCGAGCTGGATTTCAAGAGGGTTAACCGGGTGGAGGACGTGCTTAATGTCGGGGATGAGGTCACTGTCAAAATCATCGGCATAGACAATGAGGGGAAAATAAAACTTTCCAGGAAAGCCTGCCTTACTCAGAACGAGGGGGGGAAAAGGTAGAGTATCACTTAGTTTGTCGTTCTGAGTTCCCGCAGGGGACGAAGAATCTCTTGTTTTAGGCTTTAAGAAGATTCTTCGCCCGTAGGGCTCAGAATGACAGTTCCGATGTGAGGTTTCAAAAGATGAGAGTCGCATATCAGAAAACGGTTCTGGATAACAAACTCAGGGTGGTGAGCGAAAAGATCGATTCTGTTCGCTCCATCTCCCTGGGCGCCTGGATCGACGTTGGCTCAAGGAATGAGGAGCAGGATGAAAACGGCATCTCCCATTTCATTGAGCACATGCTTTTCAAGGGAACCAAGAAAAGATCTCCCAAGGAGATCGCCTTAGCTTTAGAATCGGTAGGGGGGAACCTTAACGCTTTTACCGGCAGGGAGAATACCTGTTTATATGCCAAAGTCTTAGAGGAACATCTGGAGATAGCCTTAGATGTTCTTTCTGACCTGCTTTTAAATCCGCTCTTTAACCCGAATGATTTCAAAAAGGAGAAAAAGGTTATAGCTGAGGAGATAAAGGAGTTAGAGGACAATCCGTCTGAGATCGCCTTCGATCTATTGATGCAGGCACTATGGGGAAATCATCCCCTGGGCAAACCCATCATCGGTGACATAAAGACTATCCAGAAAATGGAAAGAGGGCAGCTTTTGAGCTACATGCGGGAAAATTACACTAACCCCAGGATTGTCGTCGCGGCCTCAGGGAATCTCAGCCACAGACGTCTGGTCAGATTAGTTGAGGAAAAGTTTAAGTTGAATAACCATTTCCAGAAAAGAAGACACGAGTCACCTCCCTTAAAAGCCTTATCCGAGAAAATAGTGGTCAGAAGAAAATCTGCCCAGACGCATATCTGCATCGGGTTCCCGAGCTATCCATTCAGGCACCCTAAAAGATTCGCTTCTTTGCTCTTGTCTAATATCTTAGGAGGTGGGATGAGCTCCCGTCTTTTCCAGAATTTGAGGGAAAAATCAGGAATGGTCTACAATATTTATTCCTTTATCGATTTCTTTAAAGACAGGGGGATTTTCGGGGTTTATCTGGGAACTGACAAGAAACAGGTGATGCCAGCCGTTGAACAAGTTTTAAGAGAGCTTCGCCGGATCAAAAAGGAGGGGTTAGACAGGAAAGAGCTGGAAAATGCCAAATACCAGCTTAAAGGCAGCATGATATTAGGCTCGGAAAATACCTCTAACCGGATGAACAGACTTGCCCGGCTGGAGCTTTATTTAAAAGATTATATGAGCATGGAGAAGACTATCTCACTTATAGATCAGGCAAAAAAAGAGGAGGTAATTGAGGTAGCAAGTGAGCTCATACGCAAGGACAGATTGGCGGTTGCCATTTTAGGCCAGGTGGGTAGAAATATCCAGCAAAAGATAAACTGGGATTTAGTCTGATCATTTGATTTTTTACAAGCTTAACACTTCCTCATTTTATCTGACGTCGTAAATGTAGATAGCAAATCAAAAAGAGATGTGAATTAAATATTAAACACTTTTGATTCTTTGATCTTTTCTCCCTTCAAAGAAGGAGGAAAAAATGTCTCATTTTCTGATTCGCTGGTTCGTTTTAACTCTGGCAATTTTTATAGTTGCTAATCTTTTTCATCTCATTTATATTGAAAATTTTACGGCGCTGATTTTGGCTTCCCTGATCTTAGGGATTTTGAATGCGATCGTGCGTCCGATTTTGATCTTTCTCACTCTGCCGATAAATATTCTGAGTCTGGGATTTTTTATCCTGGTTATCAATGCCTTTCTTCTGTTTTTTATCTCCAAGATGGTAGGCGGGTTCGAGATCGCAAGTTTCTGGAAAGCTTTCTGGGCAGCCTTATTGATTACTGTCATCAGCGCAGTCTTGAATCACCTGGTGAAGGAGAAACATTAAATGCCTTTCTGTTATATCGAGGACATAGGAAAATATGTTAGTCAGAAGGTGACCATCAAAGGCTGGCTTTACAACAAAAGATCAAGCGGAAAGATCCATTTTCTTCTGGTCAGGGATGGAACCGGAATGATTCAATCGGTGATGAGCAAGGGAGAGGTGCCGGATGCAGTTTTTGAGACTTATGACAAGCTGACCCAGGAGTCCTCGTTGGAAATCGACGGAACGGTACGGGAGGACAAGAGAGCTCCTGGTGGATATGAGTTGACTTTAACTGACGTCAGGATTATCCAGATAGCCCAGGATTACCCGATTACTCCCAAGGAACACGGCACGGATTTTCTAATGGATAATCGACACCTCTGGCTTCGTTCTAGCCGCCAGCAGGCAATAATGCGGGTGAGAAATGAGATTATATATGCTATGCGGACTTTTTTCTATGAGAAAAGGTTCATCCTGATCGATACCCCTATACTCACAGGGGCAATAGGGGAGACTGCGACGACCCTTTTTGAGACCCAGTATTTTGATTTAGGCAAAGCCTATTTAGCCCAGACCGGGCAGTTGTATAACGAGGCGGCAGCTATGGCATTTGGCAGGATGTATTGTTTTGGTCCCACTTTTCGGGCAGAAAAATCCAAAACCCGGAGACATCTGACAGAGTTCTGGATGGTAGAGGCGGAGATGGCTTTTTATGACAATGAAGATAATATGAAGTTACAGGAAGAGTTTATTGAAAATGTAGTCCAGAGAGTCCTGGACAAAAGTAAAAAAGAATTGGTATCCCTGGACAGGGATTTATCAAAATTAGAAAAGATCAGAAGACCTTTTGAGCGGATGTCGTATGATGAAGCTGTGGATCACTTGAAAAAGAATGGAAGCAAGATAGAATGGGGCTCAGATTTAGGCGGAGAGGATGAGACTATTCTGGCCAATTTATCTGAAAAGCCCTTGTTCGTATACAATTATCCCAGGCAGTGCAAGGCTTTTTATATGAAACCCAATCCTCAAAGACCGGATGTGGTTTTGTGCTCTGACCTTTTAGCTCCGGAAGGATATGGTGAAATCGTGGGCGGTTCGCAAAGAGATGACGATTATGATAACCTGGTGCAGAGAATCAAAGAGGAAAAACTGCCTCTGGATGCGTACAAGTGGTATTTAGATTTACGAAAATACGGCTCGGTAATTCACTCCGGCTTCGGTCTGGGAGTTGAAAGAACCGTTGCCTGGATCTGTGGTTTGCCCCATATACGTGAAACTATACCTTTTCCGAGAATGATATATAGGCTTTACCCGTAGTTAGCTTCGATATGTACTGATGAAATTGACATAGATTCTTTCTAGGAGTACATGAAATGCCGGACAAGTATGAAAACCACTCAGACTACATAGAATGGGTAAAGGACGATGCAGACTCACGCCAAGAAGCTATAGAGGATGCCCTCCAGAAGGCATTTTCTAAGTTTGTCGAGAAACGTGAAGTAGAAGTCATTGTTTTTTCAAGCATGACTGCGTTTGATCTTGCAAAAGCAATCATTGGTTATCCGCTTATCTTGAAGCCGCTTTTGGCTGCCTGCAATATCGCAGCAAGGGCGATAGAACGTGATTTAGATATCAAAAACGTAGATACCTATGATCCTAGATTAAGCGAAGATCGTGCTAAAGTAATTGCTGGGTACATCAAACCATTTCTGCCCTCCTATTTAGAAATTCCAGCCCTGAGTCAGATTGATAGAGTTGCTTTCATCGACAAGGAGATTCGAAAAGGGAAAGGACGCTGGGAGAAAAAGATTCTTGAAAGCCTTAATAGATTTAGCGGCTTAGAGTACCACAAACGAATGTTTGTAGCAGGGGGAGAACAGTTTGAGTTGGATGCCGCCAGTCCAAAAGCAGGTGACATTGAAGTTGGAATAGATATAAAGAGAATTGAAGCCAGAAGGGACATTCATAAAAGATCTGATGAAATTGTGAACAAAGCCGCCAAGCTAAAATCAGCTTTTCCGGATAGTAAATTTGGCGCTGTTATTTATTATCCTTTTATTGAAGAGCATATAAATATCCAAAATCGCCTCCGCTCACATAATATAGATGGAGTTGTTTTTGCATCGGATGAGAAAGATTCCATTGAAAACGCAGTTAGAATGCTGCTTTCGACTTTGGGAGTTTCTAAAAGGTGACTAATCATAAGACTGTACATCGCTTAATTCAAGGTGACGCTCGTAATCTTTCTTTTATGACAGATGAGAGCATCCATCTAATCGTTACTTCACCACCATATTGGACACTCAAAAAGTATCACGATCATCCAGATCAGATGGGACATATTAAAGACTATGAAAAGTTCTTAGAAGAACTTTCTAAAGTTTGGCAACATTGTTATCGTATTTTGGTGCCTGGTGGAAGATTAGTTTGCGTGGTTGGAGATGTATGCCTTTCACGGAGAAAATTCGGTAGGCATGTTGTTGTTCCTCTCCACGCGGATATAGCAGTATCATGCAGAAAATTAGGATTTGATAATTTGAATCCCATTATTTGGTATAAAATTGCCAAAGCAGAATATGAGGTTAATAATGGCACCAAATTTTTCGGAAAACCTTACGAACCTAATGCCATTATTAAAAATGATATTGAGTTTATCCTTATGCAACGCAAGCCCGGTGGTTATCGCAAACCGACTATAAGACAACGTCAACTAAGTATGATTGACAAGAAAGAATTCAAGACATGGTTCCAGCAAATTTGGGATCTTCCTGGCACGTCAACCAAGGATCACCCTGCCCCGTTTCCTCTTCAGTTGGCTTATCGGCTTGTTAGGATGTTTTCTTTCTGGGGAGATATAGTCCTGGATCCTTTCTCAGGGACAGGAACTACAATGCTCGCCGCCATGAAGGCTGATAGGAATAGCATCGGCATTGAGATTGATCCTGAGTATTGTCAAATGACATTGAAAAGACTTGAACGAGAAGGACGAACTCTATTCAACCAGCCAGTGATTAAGTTTGAGAAATTAGAGAAGCTTTTTCGTGGAAGCCATATGAATACGGTTGAAAAAGTGACCAATACAGCATAAAAGGTTTGTACTTTAGTCTGCTGATTAAATCTTTCTTTAAAAATTTGTTTATGCTGGAACTGGTATGTAGCTGTTTTGATTACGAGGTAAAAATATGAACTATCCTTTCAAAGAAATAGAAGAAAAGTGGCAGAAGAAGTGGGCGGAGTCCAAGCTCTATAAGGCCGCAGATGACCCTGTTAAGAAGTATTATATGCTGGTGATGTTCGCCTATACCTCCGGGGATATTCACATTGGACATTTCAGGAATTATACAATTGGTGATGTGATAGCCCGCTACAGGAGGATGCAGGGATATGACGTTCTGCACCCATTTGGCTGGGACGCATTTGGACTTCCGGCTGAAGAAGCAGCCATTAAAAGGGGAGAGGATCCTGAAAAATGGACGTTGAGTAATATCGAGAACTCTCGCAACACTCTGAAGAAAACCGGAGTGAGCTTTGACTGGGATAGAGAAGTCATAACCTGCCTTCCAGATTACTACAGATGGACCCAGTGGATGTTCGTTCAGTTATACAAGCACAATTTAGCTTATAGAGGCAAATCTTTGGTGAACTGGTGCCCACACTGCAATACGGTTTTAGCCAATGAACAGGTTATCCAGGGAAAATGCTGGAGGTGTGATTCTGAGGTCACAAAAAAGGAGCTCGAGCAGTGGTTCTTTAAGATCACCGCTTATGCAGAGAGGTTATTGAACGACCTGGATACTCTTTCCGGCTGGCCTGAGAACGTGAAGATAATGCAGAGGAACTGGATTGGGAAAAGCCAGGGAGTGGAGATAGATTTCAAAGTCGAAAAAACCGGAGAAAGGCTACCGGTCTTCACTACGCGTCCAGATACTATCTATGGTGTAACCTTTATGGCGATAGCTCCGGAAAATGAACTTCTTAAAAGACTTGAAATCGAGCCAAAATATAAAAAAGCGGTTAATGATTATGTTAATAAAGCTCTCCAGAAAACGGACATTGAACGGTCATCCATAGCAGGGGAGAAGGATGGAGTATTTACCGGAAGGTATGCCATAAATCCTTTGTCAGGCGAGAAAGTTCAGCTCTGGGTAGCAGAGTACGTGGTAGCAACCTATGGAACTGGTGTGGTAATGGGTGTTCCCGGGCATGACCAGAGGGATTTCGAATTTGCAAAAAAATATGATATTCCGATTAAAGTCGTCATCCAGCCAAAGGGTAAGAATCTCACTCCTGAGACTATAGAGCAGGCTTATGAGGAGCCGGGAACGATGGTAAATTCAGACATTTTCAATGGACTCTGGTCAACAGAGGGAATCGAGAAAATAAACGACTATATAGAAGAAAAAGGCTTAGGTAAAAGAAAGACCAATTACAAACTCAGGGACTGGCTGATTTCCAGGCAGAGATACTGGGGTGCTCCGATTCCGATGATCCACTGTGAGAAATGCGGGATAGTCCCTGTGCCTGAGTCCGAGCTTCCGGTTTTACTGCCCAAAGGGAATATTGACTTCATACCTAAAGGACGCTCTCCTCTAGCTGACGTAAATGAATTTATCCAGACTACCTGCCCGAATTGCGGTGGTAAAGCTGAGAGAGACCCGGATACGATGGACACTTTTGTCTGCTCTTCCTGGTATTTGTTCAGGTATACTGACCCGCATAATGACAAAGAGCCGTTTTCAAGGGAAAAAGCAAAGAAATGGATGCCGGTGGATAAATACATTGGTGGAATCGAGCATGCCACCGGGCATCTGCTGTATTTCAGGTTTTTCACCAAGGTCCTGAACGATATAGGCAGGTTGAGCGTGAATGAGCCGGCTTTAGAGCTTTTCAATCATGGGATGGTACTGGACTCAAAAGGTGAAGTTATGTCCAAGTCCAAAGGGAACGCTATTTCTCCGCTTGATCTGATGGAACAGAACGGAGTGGATGTATCCAGGATAGCGGTTTACTTTGCTGCTCCTTCGGATAAAGAGGTTCTCTGGACAGGTGAAGGAATTACAGGCGCCAGGCGGTTTTTAACCCGTATTTACGATTTCGCAAAATATTGCATAGATACTTATAAAATAGATATAAACAATCACTCCAAGGCAAGCACATTAGTTGCTTGGAATACAAAGACTTATAAGACTGTATATCGTAAGCTTCATCAAACCATAAAGAAGGTTACGGAAGATATCGAAAGACTGGATTTGAATACCGCTATTGCCTCTATGATGGAGCTGTTGAATACCCTGGACGATGAGCTTTATCTTATCCCGGATACGGACAGGTATGAATTCCTGCCTTACTTTATGGAAAGAACTACTCAGCTTTTGGCTCCTTTTGCACCTCATTTAGCTGAGGAAATGTGGGAAGAACTTGGTCATAAGGATAGCATATTCAAG
>JALHSU010000007.1 GCA_022865345.1 Candidatus Zixiibacteriota bacterium | reverse complement strand
GCTGAGCCTGATAGCTTTACTATCGAGATTAAGTAGTATGGTGGTGTTAGGGATTGAGAGCTCCTGCGACGAGACGGCAGTAGCTGTGATTGAGGATGGTCAGAAGGTCCTCTCAAACGTGGTCTTCTCTCAATGGGTTCATAAGAAATACTGGGGGGTAGTGCCTGAACTTGCCTCCAGGGAACATATTAAAACCATTCTTCCGCTCCTGAAGGCTTCTCTGGAAGAGGCAAAGGTCAGTTTAAATAAGATCGACGGCATAGCTGTAACCTGCGGACCGGGCCTGGTTGGCTCACTTTTAATTGGCCTCTGTTTTGCCAAAGGATTATCTTATTCTCTGGGAAAGCCGCTCATAGGGATAAATCACTTAGAGGGACATATCTTCTCCAATTTCTTGGAACATCCCGAGCTTTTTCCTCCTTTTGTATGCCTGGTAGTATCAGGCGGGCACTCCACCCTGGTCCATGTCAAAGACAAAGGTGATTACAGAGTCTTAGGGAGAACCAGAGATGATGCGCCAGGCGAAGCGTTTGACAAGGTGGCGAGGATACTCGACTTAGAATATCCTGGAGGTCCTTCCATCGACCAAATAGCTCAAAAATGCGAGTCTGGGGGGGTCAGATTTCCCAGGGCTTTTTTAGAGGAAGGTAGTTTTGATTTCTCCTTTAGCGGGCTCAAAACCGCTGTGGCTATATATGTGTCAAAACTCTCATCCCAGGAAAAAGAAAAACAAAGAGCTTGCATAGCCAAGGGGTTTCAGGAGGCGATAGTTGACGTGCTGGTCGACAAATCTCTTAAAGCCGCATTTGAGCTTAAAGTCAACCAGATAGCCATAGCCGGAGGGGTAGCAAATAACAGCCGTTTGAGAGAAAAATTAAGCTCGGAAGCTATTAAGGAAGGACCAAAACTTTACATTCCCTCCCCTGTCTTATGCACGGATAATGCGGCGATGATCGCAGCAGCTGGATATTTTCATCTAAAGAAGGGAGAAAAATCTCCTTTGGACCTGAATGCCTATCCTCATCTTTCCTTAGAGCAAAAAGTATAAATTTCATTATTAAAATGAAATCGACCCAGGTTGAGGACAACCTGGGATGATTGTTGGTAGGTCAGACATTCCTGTCTGACTGAACAGACAAGTCCAAGAAATGGATCCGTAGGAAATGTCTGTTCTACCGCTCGGTAGCTCCTCCTTGCCCTCAAGACGGGACAATAGTTTTTTTAAATAAAACCTCCAAGGCAGCAATATAGATACCCCCCTGTATTTTTTTCCTTCAGACAGAATTTTTTCCCTGAGGATGTCGATAAAATATATGAGCTAATCTAAGGAAAAGCCGCTTAGAGTGGGGTAAATAACTATTATGGGTATCTTTAAGAAAAAAGACCTTCTGACTTCCCTATCCAAAAGAAAAGAAGAGCTTCTGGACGCTTTGGGAGAAGAAGTTCTGATCCTGGATACTGCCTACAAAATCGTTTATGCTAATCAGAAATTTCTGGAAAACAGAGGAAAATCTATAGCTGAGGTCATCGGGAGATATTGTTACCAGGTGACGCATAATTTGGATAAACCCTGCCATATGTCAGACCAGGTCTGTCCACTAAATGAGGTCGTTAAAGGCAATCCTCCACTTGGGGTTATCCATCAATATAAAGGCAAAGAGGAGGAAAAAATTGTAGAGATAACCGCTTCTCCTTTAAAGGATAAAAAGGGAGGGTTGAAAGGGATAATCGAATTGTTTAGAGACATCTCTGAGAGGGAAAAGGAGAAAAGGGAATCTGAAGAAAAATACGGGAATCTAATCGAGAAATCTAATGATGCCATTGCCATCGTGCAGGACGATCAGATCAAATTGTTCAATCAAAAATTAGTGGAGCTGACCGGTTACAGCCGGGAGGAACTACAGGAAGCTGATTTCCGTGAAGGAATTGCTCCAGAATGCAGGGAGCTGATAATCGACCGTTACACAAAGAGACAAAGGGGGGAAGAGGTCCCGGATCATTATCAATTTACTCTGTTGACTAAAAATGGCCAGAGGAAAGATGTGGAGATGAGGGTTACCCTTATAGAGTATCAGGGAAAGATTGCCTCTTACTGCTTTTTGAAAGATATAAGTGAAAAGAAAAATGCTGAAGAGGAACTGAAGAAAGTTAAAGACTATTTAGATAATATCATAAATACTTCCCAGGTGGCGATAACGGTGATCGATAACCAGGGGAACTTCTCCATTTTCAACCAGGGAGCAGAAAGGCTAACCGGCTATAAAGCAGAAGAGGTCATTGGCAGAAAAAGGATTTTCGATTTCTACGCCGATGAAAAAGAGCTTGAACATATCCAAGGAAAGTTACAAGAATCTGGTTTGATAGAGAATTTTGAAACCAGTTTGCTTAGAAAAGATGGAAGCCGGGCTCCTATAAGCATATCGGTTTCTTTGCTTAAGGATCAGGAAGGGAATCCCATAGGTTCAATCGGAATAAGTTCAGACATCTCCGAGCGCAAGCAGGCGGAGCAAGAAGTCTTAAGGCAAAACGCCGTGTTGAAAGTGATAAACAAAGTACTTCAAGAGACTTTGGCGTGTGAAACAGATGAAGAGGTTGCTCGGAAGTGTCTCGCCTTAGCCGAGGAGTTGACTGGTAGCAAGTTTGGTTTCATCGGCGAACTGAATCAGGCAGGTCGCTTTGATACTATTGCCTTGAGTGATCCAGGCTTCGATGCCTGCAGAATGCCAAAGTCAGAGGCAGTGGTGATGATTAAAGATATGGAGATTCGAGCAATCTGGGGTAGGGCACTTAAGGACAGTAAGTCCCTGATAGTCAACGACCCCTTATCCCATCCCGACCGAGTGGGTACTCCTGAAGGTCATCCGCCGATAACCTCCTTTTTAGGCGTTCCATTGAAACGTGCAGGCAGGTATTTTGGTATGATCGGCTTAGCCAACAAGAAGTTGGGGTATGATCTGGCTGATCAGGAAGCTATAGAGGCTTTATCCGTAGCTTTTGTTGAAGCATTGTACCGAAAGCGGGCCGAGAAAGCTTTGCGGGAAAGCGAAGAGAGATTGAACGCCATAATAGAAAATACCCCGAATGTGGCTATCGAGGGGTATGATATAAATGGCAACATAATATACTGGAACAAAGCGGCTGAAAGGTTATTCGGCTGGACACAAAAGGAGGCATTAGGAAAGACTATAGATCAATTGATACTGGATAAGGAATCTGCGGAGGAGTTTCACAAGATCTTAAAAAACTTGGATGGGTTGAATAAGCCATCTGAACCCTCTGAATGGAAATGCAGAAACAAGAATGGGAATGAGATAACTGTTTACTCCACAGTTTTCCCCATACCTTCCTCTGGTGGTAAGAAAGAGTTCATCTGTATGGACATAGACATAACCCAGAGGAAAAAAGCAGAAGAGGAGATAAAGTATTTACAAGAATTCAACCAGGAGATCGTAGAAAAACTCCCGCTCGGTGTTCTCAGGCTGAATAGAGAGGGGAAAATCGTCTATGAGAACCCTAAGATGAGCCAGATTATGGGAGTGGAAAAAGGAGGAAAGTCCAGAGCCATAGGTATGAAGATAACTCAAATGCCAAATGTCGTAGGAAGTGGTGTAGTCCAGCAGATGGAGACCCTTTTAGCCGGAACCCCTTTTGCTTATCAGGTCTTCCCGTTTGTTTCACTCTACGGCAAGAAGACCATACTTTCGGTAAATGGAGTGCCTCTATTTAACCCACAGGGGAATCCAGAGGGAGCTATTTTATTAATTGAAGATGTCACCGAGAGCAAAAAGATCGAGCAGAAGATAATCCAGGCGAACAAGGAGCTTTCAGCCTTGAATGCCATCTCCTCCATTACCAACCAATCTTTGAACCTGGATCTAATCTTAAATGAGACTCTGGATAAGGTCTTAGAATTGACTGATTGCCAGGCTGGAGGAATCTACATTCTCAATCAAACCGATAAAGTGTTAGAGTTAAAGTCCTGTAAAGGACTCTCCCCGGAAGCGATTAGGGAGGTCGATAGGCTCAAATTAGGTGAGGGGTTTTCCGGGAGAATAGCTTTAACCGGGGAACCGATAACAGTTGAGGACATCAGCCAAGATCCCAGATTGACGCGTATGGTCATGAAAAGAGAAGGGCTTCATTCTTATCTGGGAGTTACCTTGAAATCCAAGGGTAAGATATTAGGCACCCTTTTCGTTATCACCCAGCAAGATCGAAGATATAATTCGGATGAAATTCAGCTTTTGGCTTCGATCGGCAACCAGATCGGGATGGCAGTGGAGAATGCGCATCTTTTCAGGGAGGCTGAGCAATGGATCGTCCAGTTAGAAGCTATCAGGAACATCACCAACCGCTTGAATAAATTGAACGACGTAAAGACCGTGGCTTCAGCAGTAATGGATGAGATCAAGAAGGTTATAGAGTTTGATAACTGCAGAGTTTTTCTTTTGAACGATAGTAGAGAAGAGCTTATCCCCATAGCCTTCGGTAGCGAGGTCGAAGAATATAAAGATGAAACCGAAGAGGTTTTGCGTCTAAAAGTCGGAGAAGGGATAACTGGTTGGGTTGCCCAGACTGGAGAGGGTCAGGTAATTGATGATGGTGAAAGGCATCCCCGTTGCCGGCACATCCCTGGAACACCGTATGTGGACGAATCTATAATGGCCTCACCTATGATCTATGAAGGAGTAGTCAGAGGAGTTATTACCCTCTCAAAGTTAGGTTTAAAACAGTTTAATCAAAACCATTTGACCCTTCTTAGCATCCTGGCAAATGAGGCAGTAGTGGCAATTGAGAATGCCAAGCTGTTTGAAGGTTTGAAACAGGCTTATGCCAGATTGAAAGAAGCCCAGGAGAAGTTAGTTCAATCTGAGAAGCTGAGGGCTTTAGGTGAGATGGCTGGAGGGGTTGCCCACGATTTCAATAACCTTTTGGGCGCTATCCTGGGAAGAGCACAGCTCTTGCTCCTTTCCGCCAAAGAACAGGATACCAGAAAAGGGCTGAAGGTAATAGAGAAAGCTGCACTGGATGGCGCAGAGACAGTGAGACGAATACAGGAGTTCACCCGATTAAGAACGGATGAAAACTTCATTCTACTCGATATAAATGAGATCTTAAAAGAGTCCCTGGAGATAACCATGCATAAATGGAAAGATGAAGCTCAGAAAAAAGGGATTCTAATCCAGGTGGAAACAGATTTAGATAGAAACCTTCCCCTGATTGCCGGAAACCCTTCAGAGCTCAGAGAGGTTTTTGTCAATATGATCCTGAATTCCATCGATGCCATGTCAAATGGAGGCACTCTTTTCGTTTCCTCCCGGTCAAACGAGAGTCACGTTTTAGCTTCTGTTAGCGATACCGGGATAGGTATGTCTGAGGAGATCCAGAGGAAGGTTTTTGATCCTTTCTTCACCACCAAAGGTCCTAAAGGGAATGGCTTGGGCATGAGTCTGGCTTATGGTATTGTAATCAGGCATAATAGCGAAATCTCAATTGAAAGCCAGGAAGGGAAAGGAACTACTTTTAGCGTAAAGCTGCCTTTGAGGAAAATCGTGGACAAAAAAGGAGGCAAACAGGAGAAGCCTGAAGAGGGTGCCACGGAAAATATCTTGATAATCGATGACGAACCTGCAATCCGGGAGTTGCTTTGCGACATCCTTCAATCCAGGGGGTATAAAGCTGTAGTTGTGGATGACAGTCTAAGAGGGGTGGAGCTTTTCGAAAAGGAGCAATTCGACATCGTGTTCACCGACCTTTCGATGCCGGAGATGTCCGGATGGGAAGTGGCGGACAGGTTAAAATCTTTAAACCCGGACGTGGTCATCGTGATGGTCACCGGCTGGGGAACCCAGGTAGATTCCAGAAGATTAAAAGCTCACGCGGTAGACCTTTTGATGGCTAAACCTTTTGAGGTAAAAAAGCTTTTTGAGATCTTGAATGACGCCCAGAAGATTAAAAAGAAAAGGGAGGAAAAGAAACTGGAAAAGGTTACGTCTGGTTAGATGATTTTTTATAGTAACTCGACTGGATTGGAAGCTGTGGTAAAAACTCCACGGCTTTTTTTATTGACATTTCTCTATCCAAAGATGAAATTAGAGGTGAAAAGAATTCTTTAATTTATGTGGTAGCGTTGCCTCTCCTGAGGCAACGAGTTGTCGTCCTCACGGGAGTGAGGATGCTACGGAATAAAAAATGGAAAACATCACCCAGATCCTTTTCAGCCTATTTTTAATCTATGCCTCAGCCAAGCTTTTAGGGGAAGTATTTGAGAGATTCAAACAGTCCGCGGTGATCGGCGAAATTTTAGCCGGGGTCATTCTGGGACCCCAGGTTTTTAATCTCATCGGTACCTCGGAGATTTTTCCGGTATTGGCTCAGATCGGAGCGATAATCCTTCTTTTCACTGTCGGGCTGCAGACCAAGGTCGAAGACATTATGACCGTGGGGAGAACTTCGCTGGTAGTTGCCTTCCTGGGCGTGATCTTTCCCTTCATCTTTGGATACCTTTACGTGCTGATAATAGATCACACCACAGTAGAGGCAATGTTCATCGGTGCGGCTATGGTGGCGACCAGCGTAGGTATCACCGCCCGGGTATTTGCGGATCTCGGTATTCTGGACACGAAAGTTGCCCGGGTCATCTTAGGTGCGGCGGTGATTGATGATGTAATCGGTCTGCTGGTCTTGGCCATTGTGACTGGTCTGGGGAAAGGAACTTTGTCTTTTGTCAAAATAGGATTAATCGTCCTGGAGGCAGTCGGGTTCATAGCTTTTCTGATAATAATAGGTCGAAAGGTAGTTCACCGGATGATTCCCAGAGTGGCAAGTTTTCGTACCAGGGACGCAGTCTTTTCCCTGGCAATTCTTTTCTGTCTTTTTCTATCTGCAGTTGCCAGCTACATAGACTTGGCTGCCATAGTTGGAGCATTCTTAGCCGGGATGGTTCTTTCAGGGCTGAATTTAGAGTATAACCTATCGATAAAAACAGAATCTCTATACAACTTCCTGGTTCCTTTTTTCTTTGTAATCTTGGGAAGCTGGGTTGACCTTTCCATATTTGCCAAGCCGGCGCTTCTGTGGGCGGCTCTGGTCATAACTCTTTTCGCAGTCTTAGGAAAACTCTTAGGATGTGGTCTGGGAGCACTGAACTTAGGAAAAAAGGATGCTTTAATGGTCGGGTTTGGAATGGTGCCTCGTGGAGAAGTGGGAATGATCATCGCTTCGATCGGCATGAGCATGAAGGCTATAACTTCAGACCTTTACACTGTGATCATATTTATGGTGATGGCAACTACCCTGGTAACTCCTCCGATTTTGAGGGGGTTGACTAAAAACGTGAGAAGAGAGACTTGAGACTGTAGCGTTGTCTCTCCTGAGACAACGGAGGTACGTCCTCACAGGAGTGAGGACGCTACAGTTCCGCCGATTTTGAGAGGTCTGATTCAGAACGTGAGAAGAAAAACCTTTAATTCATAAAATAGTTTGGAAGCAGAGAAAAAACTAAAAATCGCTTTGGGTGCTCTTTTAGTCGTGATCCTGATCGGCACCCTGGGATATAGTTTGATAGAGGGATGGAATATCTTAGATTCTTTGTATATGTCCGTTATAACCATATCCACTGTTGGATTTCAGGAGGTGCATCAGCTTTCCTCAACTGGCAGGGTATTCACCATATTTTTCATAATCTTCGGAGTAGGAACTACACTCTATGCAGTTGGGGCTGGAGCACAGTTGATGTTAGAAGGGCAAATCAGGAGTATTTTAGGGAGGAGAAAGATGAGCAAAAAAATTCAGGAGATAAAAGACCATTATATTATCTGCGGATATGGAAAAGTAGGCCAGCAGATCTACAGCGAATTTTCCTCGCGTCAGGTACCGTGTACAGTAGTGGAGAAAGATCCTGTTGTTGTGGAAAAAGCTATAAAAGACGGAGTCCTGGTGATTCAGGGCGATTCTACCTTAGATTCGGTTTTAGAGGAGGCAGGGATAAAAAGGGCAAAAGGGTTAATCTCCGCAGTCGCATCAGAGGCAGACAACGTGGTCATCTCCCTTTCAGCCAGAGAGTTGAATCCGGATATAGTCATCGTGGCACGGGCTGAGACAGAGGAGTCTGAGAAAAAGCTTTTAAGGGCAGGGGCAAATAGAGCGATCTCACCGCACACTCTGGGAGGGACCAGGATGGCGCTCGCAGCCTTAAGGCCTCACTTAGTAGATTTTATGCAGGTGGCAACATCAGCTCAAGGGATGGAGATGAGGATTGAGGAATTAGAGGTTAAAGAAGGAAGCACTATTTCAAATTCGACCTTGAAAGATTGCGAACTCAGACTTAAAGTAGGGGTAATCGTTTTAGGTATTCACAAGAAAACCGGGCAGATGCTTTTTACTCCCCCATCTGATGCTAAAATGGAGCCAGGTGATACCTTAATCGCTATCGGGAAAAGAGAGGATTTGGAGAAGTTAGAAAAATTGACCAGTAGTTAAGTTGTAGCGTTGCCACTCCTGTGGCAACGAAAAACGTCCTCACGGGAGTGAGGACGCTACAGGGGGAAACAATTTTATAGAGTATTCACTCTATGACAGGGTATACACCGCCATACAAAACTTGGGGAAAATCTCGTTCTGTGAGATTAAAAGGATTCGATTATACCTCTCCCTTTTCAATATATCATACAATCATTGGAGCCGCTGAAAAGCAGAATATTTTCGTGGATCCGGCCATTAATCAACAAATTGTAGAGATACTTAAAAATTCGGTTGAGCTTTATGGATATAAATTACTTTCCTACTGTCTTATGCCCGACCATTTGCATATATTAGTTCAAGCCACTGAATCTCCAAAAGACTTGAGAAACTTTGTAAGAGGATTCAAAGCGTTTAGCACTAAATCTGCCAGGAAAAACTTGTGGCAGAGGGGTTTTTACGAACATGTCTTAAGAAAAGAAGAAAACGCGGTAGATGTTGCAAACTATATCCTTAATAATCCAGTAAGAAAAGGATTGGTACAAGAGTACATGCAATATAAATGTTGTGAGTTAGTAATAAATGAAGGTAGCAACGAAAAAACGTCCTCACAGGAGTGAGGACGCTACGGCTTATAAAGGACCGTCTTCACAGGAGTGAAGACGCTACGTAAAGGACAATCGTCCCCACGGGAGTGAGGACGCTACAGGGAAAGATGACAGTAGCGTTGCCACTCCTGTGGCAACGATTTTTCGTCCTCTCAGGAGAGAGGACGCTACAGATACAAAAAGGGAAATCTTATGCCAGAGATAAGACAAAACCGCGCAACTAAAGAGTGGGTGATCATAGCTACGGAAAGAGCCAAAAGGCCTCACGATTTTCAGCTTAAAGAGAAGAAAAAAGTCCTGCCGGCTTTTGACCCGGACTGCCCTTTCTGCCCGGGAAACGAATCTCAATCACCCGGTGAGATCGTCTCTTTTCGCCAGGAAGGGACACAAAAGGATAAGCCGGGCTGGTGGGTGAGGATAATTCCAAATAAATTTGCAGCAGTCAGCCCGGGGATGGAGTTGATGAGGGAGACTGAAGGGTTTTTCCTGAAGATGGGAGGTTATGGAAGACACGAGGTGATTATCGAATCTCCCCAGCATAACCTCTCCTTAGGGAATATGAGCTTAAAACAGGTGGAGGAGGTCTGTTTAGTTTACAGGGAAAGATACAGAGAGCTTTGTGCGGATAAGGAGATCAAGATAGTCATAATCTTCAGAAATCATGGGAAAGCTGCTGGAACCTCTCTGGTGCATCCTCATTCCCAGCTTATTGCTATGCCTCTGGTGCCTACTCATATCAGGCATCTCTTAGAAGAAGCTACCAGGTATTATGATGACCACGGCAGCTGCGTTTTCTGCGATATGATCAAAGAAGAACTGGAGTTTAAAAAAAGGGTGATTTTAGAGACCGAATCGTTTGTCGCCTTTTCACCTTTTGCCTCACAGGTTCCTTTCGGCATCTGGATAGTGCCAAAGGAGCATAACGCTGGCTTTGGGAACATATCCGTAGATGAAGCTAAAAAATTAGCTTTCGTACTGAGGGAAGTTCTTACAAGGCTCCGTGACAGATTGTCTGATCCGGACTATAATCTGGTTTTGCACACTGCTCCGATAAGAGATTCGAATGAGGACTTTTACCACTGGTACATCCAGATACTTCCCAGGCTCACCACTCCAGCAGGATTCGAGTTAGGCTCTGGAGTCTATATCAACACTTCCCTGCCTGAGGAGACTGCGGAGTTTCTGAGATAAGGAGGTCTTAAGAGATTTTCAGAGTAGCAGGGTTACCATAATCAGTGTCAAAAAATGGAGGGTGGTTTTAGTATGTGACTATGTATTTGACACTGAGGGATTGAAAAAAGCATGGGGAGAGGAAAAGGGTTGATATTCCGAATATTATTTTATTCATTATATCCGAACCAGTTCGGTAATAGCCAAGTGAGGTGAAACTACATAGGTAAGTTTATAGTGCATTTTATGTTGAGGCCACGATTTTCAAACCATAAACAGAGAGAATCAAATGGAAAAAGTAAGTCTTACTGATATTCTCAATATTCTGTATGTCACAGAATTAAAAGACATTGCCTACAACTTAGATATAGACGATAAAGGAAATAAGCAAGACTTAATAATACGTATTGTACAAAAAGCTCCAGATCCACACAGTCTAATTTCATTACTCAAAAATGACGAGTTAAAGGCAATTTGTCATGAATTTAAGCTAGAAATTGGGAATAAGGGGGAAATGATTGAGCGTATCTTAGGAATTGTTGACATAGGTTTGACTGGAAAAATAATTGAGCAAATAAAAAAAACACCTGAATTTATAGAGCCAACGATTGATAATGTTATTGAAAATTTAGAAAAGCTCAAAATTAACAAACGAGAAATTAGAGATGAAAAAGATGCTGAAGAAATAATAGGTGACTATCTTGCAGGATTCTACAAGCATGTTATGTCTCAATTCTTTATTGGTGGTAACCTAGGTTTAAAAATTGACTTGGACATTGACAGCAGTAAGGTCGGTATCGAAGTCAAGCTTTCCGAATCTCTCTTAAACAATACGAGCGAAATGTTTAGATTAATCGGACAGTTAATCTTTTATAAGAATCGAAGATATCATGACAATCTAATAATTGTTGTCGTGGGAGACAAAGATGATCTTGATGAGCCCGTGATCATCGAAACATTTAATTTCCTCAAAGAATTTGGCATAAGAGTTGTCGGAATCCCAGTTTCTTAAGGCGTGTGCAAATTAGTCTGAGAGACGTAGTCTAAAATGAAAGGAGGCAGTATGAGACCCACAAAAATCTATTCCTCTTTGCTATTTGTTTTGGTTGCTCTGCTTTTAACTTCATGCTCGAATCCTAAAAAGGACTATGAGCCTATAAAACTATTGCAGATTACAACAGAACAGAGTATCCAGGGGACGAGTGACGATTCCGCCAAGCTCAAAGCATGTGAAGATGTCATCAAGGCTTTACAGGAGTTTGTGAAAAGGCATCCTAAGGGTGAATGGAATATAACTGCGAATTCAGCTTTGGAGAGTTGGCAGTCAAAGAAGGCTTCGATACAAGAGAACATCAATCGCAAACTGGACTTCGAAGCAGTTCAGAAGCTCCAAGATGCCGCAGAACAGATAATGCAACATTCCACCGACTACGCTGTGCGGATGAAAAGTTGCGACGATATTATCAACTCGCTGCAGACGTATATCTCCAAGCATCCCGAAGGCGAATGGACAACATCTGCCAAGACAGCCCTGATGTCCTGGGAATCAAGAAAAGCTACGTTAGAACAAGAACTCAGTTCTCTTAGTAATAAGCTCTATGGGTTGCTGAAGGAACGAGCAATTCAGGAAGCCAACAAGGTACATAGAATGTCCAACATTGAAGAAGTGCGCTTGGATAGCCGAGACAAGAAAGCGGTGGGGGCTAACATTCAAGTTACTGATGTCTATGCTATTCGTATGCGAGGTGCCATTATTCGCTCGAGCATATTCAAATTAAAGGTGACCGTGTCCGGTGGCATTGTTCCAGAGACCAAACGTGTTTTTGTTGACGAAAGTGCTACTGTCGAAGAATAGATTGGTGACACTTTTCTTGCGTCCCTCAGCATAGCACGAACAAAAACGTCTCGCCCTGGAAAGTCAGAGTTGAACATTGCTTAGTTCACAGTTAATGAAGTATTGTAGTTCGTTCAGCAAGGTCGTTTTTGAGTAAAACGTTCGGTGCAATAAATTTGAGGGCAGCTCAAATTAAAAGAATTAGACATTTTGATATCAGGTTGTTCTTATGAAGGTTTTAATTATCCAGAACTGTAAGACAGAAGGCATTGGATTATATGAAGAGTATCTTAAAGAAAAAGGGATAGATTATTATGTTTTCCCTGCCTACTCTGGAAAAAGATTTCCTTCCATAAAACAATTCGATGCTTTCATTGCTGGCGGAGCTCCAATTTCTGCTTATGAATTGCATAAATATCGTTTCCTGAGTAATGAATGGAGATATTTGAAAAAGGTTATCCAGTTAAATAAACCTTATCTTGGTATCTGTTTTGGAGGTCAATTATTGGCTCGGCTGCTTGGAGCAAAAGTGAGCAGAAATCCGGTAATGGAGATTGGAGGATATGAGGTAAAACTCACCCCTGATGGTAAAAAGAATCGATTTTTCAAAGGGTTTCCGAACAGATTTCCTGTGTTCCACTGGCACGGAGATACGTTTGACATACCAAAAGGGGCAAAATTACTTGTCCAGGGGATCGATTGCAAAAACCAGGCGTTCAGTTATAAAAATACCCTTGCTTTACAGTTTCATCTTGAGGTCACTTCCCAGGACGTTAGTATTTGGGCAGATAAATACAGGAATGACCTAAAAAGAGTTTATAAGACTAAACAGAAAGTGGTGAAAGAATCTAAAACCAGAGAAAAGAAGATGAAAAGACTTGCATTCTTGTTATTGGATAATTTTCTTAAGAGATAAAGATGTGGCCCCTTGCTCCCTGTGGGATGTTATACCGCTTTCTTCAGGATGTTAGCATCCGCCCTGGAGCGGGAAAATGTAGTTGCTCGATTCATCGAGCAAGAACTCGTAGTGCGACCCTTTCAGGGTCGCCTGAGCGAGGCTAAAAGCCTCGCGCTACGAAAAGCAATAATTTGATAACAAGCCCAATGAATTGGGCAACTACAGAGAAATGGAGGATTTATGGAAACAAAAATCTACAAATTAAAAGTTCCTGAAGGTACGAACGTAATCTTGGGGCAGACTCATTTTATCAAAACCGCAGAGGATTTATATGAGGTTATGGTCAGTTCCGTCCCGGGGATAAAATTCGGTCTTGCCTTTTGTGAGGCTTCAGGTCCCTGTCTGGTTCGCTCTGAGGGGAATGATGAGGAGCTAAAAAAATTAGCTGAAACTTCTGCTTTTGACATCGGAGCGGGTCACACTTTCATCATCTATATCAAAGACGCTTTTCCCATAAATGTTCTGAACGCCGTAAAGAGCTGCCCTGAGGTCTGCAGTATATTCTGTGCTACTGCTAATCCGGTTGAGGTAGTAATCGCGGAGACCGAACAAGGCAGGGGTATTCTTGGCGTCATAGACGGTTTCAAGCCGAAAGGAATCGAAAAAGAGGAGGATAAAAAACACCGGAAGGAGTTCTTGCGTAAAATCGGTTACAAGTTATGATCGAATACACCAATGGAATTCATATCAAAGATACGCTTTTCTGGTTAGATGCCCGGAAAAAGAGCGATTTCTCCTTTATCTCGCACGCTCATATCGACCACGTTGCCAGGCATAAGGAGATTCTGGCAACTGAGGAGACCAGAGCTTTATATGAGCATCGCCTGGGAAAGATTAAAGCGATAACCTTAGGATATAACGTTCCAAAGAAAGTAAAAGGGGTGAAGGTCGAGCTTTTTCCATCCGGGCATATCCTTGGCTCTGCCCAGATTTTACTTGATATAGCCGGGACAAAGATAGTCTATACTGGCGATTTCAAATTAAGAAAATCTCTGACCGCCAAAAGAGGTGAGATCAAGAAATGTGACATTTTGATTATGGAATCGACTTTTGGTCTGCCAAGGTATATTTTTCCACCTGTGGAGGAGATTTATCACAAGATTACAGATTTTGTGGAAAGGGCTTTGAATCAAAAAAAAGTTCCGGTGATACTGGCGTATTCTCTCGGAAAAGCCCAGGAGGCGATAAAGCTTTTAGGGGATAAAGGTTTTAAATTGAGCCTGCACGGCGCGATTTACAGTTTGGCTAAAATCTATGAGGAGTTCGGGGTAAAGTTTAAAAATTATGAACCGTACGAACACGGAAACCTGAAAGACAAGGTTCTGATTTCTACTCCCTGGAGCAGAAGGCACAAGATGGTGGATGAGCTTCCGCATAAAAAAATCGCCTTTTTATCCGGCTGGGGAATGGATAATGGGGCAAAATACTCCTACAACGTGGACGAGGTCTTCCCCTTGTCTGACCATGCGGATTTTAAGGAGCTTTTGGAATATGCAAAAGAATCCAACCCTGAGAAGATTTACGTTGTGCACGGCTTTAAGGAATTTGTGGAACATCTGAAGAAATTGGGCTTTGATGCAGAGGAATTAAAAGAGACAACGAAATTTGATAAGAGATTGAGTAAAGAGATACTGATGAATTATGATTTGTTTAGGTAATAAAAAACAATGACGAATTACAGATGGATGATGAAAAGCGGGTGTAGGGACAGAATATTGTTCTGTCCATTCAAAGACTGAGAATGTTGCCAGGAGGTAACGCCTGATAACACTAAAAACCATCCTTAGTGAAAACTGTCATCATTCTAAATTAACTTAAGCTTAATCTGTTTTAATCCCGTGCACTGACCAATTTTCTTGAACAAGATTATACTTTGTATTCTTGGTATCTTTCCTTGATAGCATTAGTTTTAGAAATGAATCCACACCGGAAGTTTTCCCATCTGAGACAAGATGCCCATGCGAAGGTTGAATTCCAATAGCCACTAGTGAATCCCAATACATTACTAGTTGGTAAACATCCAGGGCCTTTGCTTTTCCCTTCTTTACTTCATAGATGTCTATATCTTTAGTCGGAGCTTGATTCCAATACACATCCACGTAGACTCCATTGCCGCAATCATAGTCTTGCTGGACTTCATGAGTTAACTTAGCCAGACCTTTTATATGAGTATACAATTCTTCCCTCAGGTCTCCTTCTGATTTACCACCACCATGTGGTAATTTATCGGGAGGAATATCCTGATTCACTGCCTGAATGACTGATGACCAGATCTCACTATCAAAATTAAGACTGGTCTTGTTGTTTAGGGTCGGGGGTTTGGCATCTTCGTGCTCAGGGAATCTAATCTCTCCGGCAATGCCATTCAAACTAGGGTGTCTTTCTCTATCCCATATTTCACTTATAAGACGAGTGGCAACTACTCTCCTTCCTATACGAAAATCTACCCCCTGAGAATCTGGAGCATGCTTATAATAAAATTTTCTCTTCTTTGTCTCCGCTGATTCCTTCATTATTAGACCGATTTCACCTTCCACATTTATTTTTCTGCCTTTGTAATTGATTGAAATCGGTCCGATTGAGTTTTTTGATTCATAATCGGGCAAAATATGGCTTACCGGGTCGGGACTAATCATTTCGATAGATGTGAAAATTTTCCCATCTGCTTTGATTCCTTTTTCAAGAAAACCACGGTAGTAGACGCCTAGATGTTCTCTGAGGTAATCCATGATTGTAGAGATATTTGCTGGCAGTGACCCACGCCTTCCAGGGGCAACTGCAACAGTTTGAAGATAAGTAAGAGGAAGATGTAAGGTAACGATAGTTCCAGTGGACTGTGGTCCGAACGGTTGCCATTCCTTTCCATCCCTTTTGAAAATTTGCTGAGAAAATGATAACGGTCGACGGCATTCATAGAATACATTGTTTTGAATTGCATCCCGATCCCGTGTTTGAAAGGTCCAATCTGCCTTGGTAAGCTCCTGAGCTTTAGACAAAACATTCTTCAACCCATATCCGTGCTCGTTCAAGTCAGACCCTGTCGAAGGAGGACACCCCGTCTTAAAAACTTCGTTCTTAAGTTTAGTCAATGAAATTCCAGGCACATCATCCCAAATTCTTACAATGTAATTATCCCCTCCTTTTTCTTCGCTTGAAATGTCTATGTAAACATTAAAATCTTTATCCTTCGCGGAAATGGCATTGTCTATCAACTCAGCGACCATGTTATTGAAATGAAGTGGTGCCTGCGCAAGGCCTTTGTAGAATCCACTCTCATCTGGACTCGAATTCGCTCTGAGCTCTTCTTCCATTTTTTCTTCTCCTTCTTATAAAGAAAATAAAAGGTTGAATAATTTCTTTTTACAATTTAGTTCTTTAGATGTATTTAGCAAGGATTTTTTGGTGAAAAATGAATAATACATTTAGCTTGACAAGCCTTGTTTTTTATCGTAAATACCCTGAAAAGTGACGCCGTGATAGCTGGTCAGAGTAAACAAGTCAAAAGGAGGTTTAAATGGTTCAACCCGCTCCAAGACCTGTTCCAGAGGGGATGAATACCTTGACGACAATGCTGTTTTTCAATGGCAATTGCCGTGAGGCGATCGAATTCTATCAAAAAGCATTCGGGGCAGAACTTATGGGGTCTATTGCGCCGACACCGGATGGTAAGGGAGTTATGCACGCTATGCTGAAGTTCGGCAATTCGCACATAATGTTAGCTGATGCGATGCAGGGCGAATGGGAAAAGGGTCCTGAAAATTTCGCCACAGCAAGTCTTTTCATGTACGTGGAAGACTGTGACTCTGTATTTAAAAGAGCAACTTCCGCGGGGTGCAAGGTAATGATGCCAACGTCAGATATGTTCTGGGGTGACAGGATGGGTAAAGTGAAAGATCCGTACGGACATTGCTGGGTAATTGCCACATATAAATATGTTCTCACGCCTGAGGAGATGCAAAAGGGACAACAGGAATGGCTGAAGTCGTTTAAGCGTTAGTATAGTCCCGGAATGAAAGAGCTCTGAAAAAGTAGTTTCTTCAGTGATCCTGGAGTGCAAACCTTTCCTATGGATCCGTTTCTCGGATAGGTTTGCCGAGATTGAATTTCTTAGTGACCATCAGGTTAATGGTAAAGCTTTACACTCCAGTTCCTGCTTATTTTCCCTTGACAATTTTTGTTTTTTATCGTAAATATCCTGACGACTTGGCGGCGTAGCTCAGCTGGCCAGAGCAGAGGAATCATAATCCTTTAGTCAGGGGTTCGAATCCCTTCGCCGCTATTTTTTTCTGTAGGGATAGGGCTTGTCCCTGTCCGAATCCTAATGCGGACAGCCACAAGGGCTGTCCCTACAAAAATCTTTTCAAAAAGGCAAGAGCAAGCTCTTGCGCTCCAAAAACAGACAGGCAAGATGCCTGTTCCACCAACAGGATACAAATGTATCATTTTTTTATTCTGTATATTTTCTTGGTTAAGGGTTTGACATTTAATTTTTGAGGTCTTATATTAGTTTTTGGATTAAGGAGCTTTTCATATGTGGTATAATCGCTTAGGGTTTAAATTAATCTTATTCGTGGGGTCTATTCTGATTATTGCCTTAGGGATTTTCACCTTTGTGAGCATAAATTCCCAGAAAAGACAGTTGATCGGCGAGGTTTTGAAAGGAGCTTCCCGAATCAGCGAGACGGTTAAAAGGAGCACGCGCTACGATATGTTAAAATATGAAAGCGAAGCGGTGCACAATATCATCGAGACGATTGGTGAGCAGGAAGGGATTGAAAAGATCAGGATTTTCAACAAAGAGGGGACCATAATGTTCTCCACTGATAAAAAGGATATCGGCACAATGGTGGATAAAAAGGCAGAAGCCTGCTATGCCTGCCATTCTGCTGAGAAGCCGTTAGAGAAACTCCCGATGCCGGAAAGGAATAGAATCTACAAGAGTAAAGAAGGGCACCGGGTCCTGGCAATGATAAATCCTATCTATAATGAAAAGGATTGTTACACTGCAAACTGCCATGCTCATTCATCCACCCAAAAAGTCCTGGGGGTCCTGGATATAGGGATGTCCCTGGAAGATGTGGACAGCGAGATAGAGGGGAATCAGAAGAAAACTTTAGCCTTTGCCATTGTCCTCTTTTTAGGTATCTCGATGACCATCGGAATATTTGTTCGAAGGTCAGTAAGCCGACCAGTAAGAGCTTTAGTGGATGAGACCAAAAGGATTGCCTCCGGGGATCTGGAAAATGCTTTGAAAATAGAATCTAAAAGTGAGATAGGAGAGTTAGCCAACTCCTTTAACCGGATGACCAAGGATTTAGCCAAGGCTCAGGAAGAGTTGAAAGAATGGAGTAAAGTATTGGAGAAAAGAGTGGAGGACAGGACCCGGGAGTTGAAGAAAACCCAGGAACAATTAGTTCAGTCAGAGAAATTAGCTTCCCTGGGAAAATTAGCTGCCGGGATTGCCCATGAGATAAATAACCCCCTGACTGGTATTCTGACTTACAGCTCTCTGCTTTTAAAGGAACATAAGGATAATCCTCAGATGAAAGAGGATTTGGAGATCATTGTTAATGAGACCACCCGCTGCAGGAAGATCGTAAAAGGACTTTTGGAATTTGCACGTCAGACAGAGCCCTCTAAAGCTCCAGCCGATATAAACAAGGTGGTTGAGGAGACCCTTTCATTACTTGAGACTCAGGCTCTTTTCCAGAACATAAAGATAGAAAAAAGACTAAAGAAAGGGCTGCCAGATGTAATGATGGATACGGACCAGATAAAACAGGTTTTTGTAAATATAATCTTAAATGCGGCAGAAGCGATGCCTCAGGGCGGTACCCTGACCATAGAGACAGAGACGGACTCAGACAGCAGGTTTTTGAAAGTGAACTTCACTGATACGGGCTCTGGAATTCATGAGGAGAACTTGTCCAAGATCTTTGACCCGTTTTTCACTACTAAAAGATCAGGGAAGGGGACCGGTTTGGGGCTTTCGGTCAGCTACGGGATAATTCAGAGGCATGACGGATTTTTAGAGGTGAAAAGCCAGTTAGGAAAAGGATCGACTTTCACAGTTAAGTTGCCTTTATGAGATCTCTGGAAATGACAGACAGTAGCGTTGCCACTCCAGTGGCAACGGCATTCATAACACATGATCGTCCTCACAGGAGTGAGGACGCTACAGTGCTCTTTATATTTGTATAATACTCATACAAGGAGATAAAGACAGAAGATGGCAAAAGGCAGAATCTTGGTGGTGGATGATGAGGTGGTGATCTGCAAAAGCGTGCAGAGGATACTTTCACCTGAGGGGTATGAGGTGGAATTTTCCTTATCCGGGGAAGAAGCCTTAGAAAAGCTGAATCAGGAGAGCTTCGACATCGTCATCACCGATCTGAAAATGCCGGGAATGGACGGGATGGAGCTTTTAGTAAAGGTAAAGGAGAAAGACCCTGAGATAATCGTGATAATGATAACCGGATACTCCACCGTGCAAACCGCGGTCCAGGCAATGAGAATGGGCGCTTTAGATTACATACCGAAACCGTTCACCCCGGAAGAACTGGTCGTGGTGGTGGAAAAAGCCCTGGATAAAAAAAAACTGATTTTTGAAAATATCTACCTGCACAAGGAATTAGAGGCTAAGTATTCTTTTGAGAATATCGTGGGAAATAGCCCTAAGATGCAGGAGGTATTCAAATTCATACGTAAGGTAGCTCCTACAGATAGCACGGTTTTAATCTATGGTGAAAGCGGAACTGGAAAGGAGTTAATTGCCAGGGCTATTCATTTCAACAGTAACCGGAAGAATAAGCCTTTTTTCCCGGTAGACTGTGGGGCCCTGTCCCAGGACCTTTTAGAATCCGAGCTTTTCGGACACGTGAAAGGCTCTTTTACCGGAGCGATATCCACCAAACCGGGAATCTTTGAAGTGGCAGATGGGGGCTCAGTTTTCTTGGACGAGATCGGAGATATAAACCCCATTATCCAGGGAAAACTTTTGAGGGTCATCCAGGAGCAGGAATTTCTGCCAGTGGGAGGGGTTCAGACAAAAAAAGTGGATCTGCGCTTCATCGTTGCTACCAATAAGAATTTAGAGAAGCTGGTAAGTGAAAAAAGGTTCAGGGATGACCTCTATTACAGGTTAAATGTGGTTTCAATCACCATCCCTCCTTTACGTGAGAAAAAAGACGACATCCCGATTCTGGCTTACCATTTCCTGAAGAAATTCAACCAGGAGATGGGAAAGGATATAAAAAGCATCTCAGTAGAGGCAATGAATAAACTGATTAACTACGAATGGCCCGGTAATGTCAGGCAGTTGGAGAACGTAATAGAAAGGGCTGTGGTTATGGCGGAAAGCCAGACCATCATTTCAGAATACCTGCCCGCATCGATTTTAGGAAAAGGCGCAGATATGGATACCAAAATCCCCAGGGACTCTGAAGAGTTGAAGCAGATGAAGAAATATCTCAGGGAAAGCGCGGTGGAGAACGTTGAGAAGATGTTTGTACTGGAGGCCCTGAATCGGAACGACTGGAATGTCACTAGGACAGCCAAAGAGGTTGGGATGCAGAGGACTAATCTTCAAGCTTTAATGAGAAAGTATAATATAAGAGTAAAAGATGAAAACGAATAAAACTTTTATACATTTAGTGATAAGTTATACATCTGCTTTTTGGCATAAGCCACGTATTTACAACAACTTAATTATCAAGTCCGCATAAAAAAAATATACAAGAGCTTCTTAGTTCTATTCCTTCCGAAACTCCTCTCAGTTTTTATTTTGTTATAAGTCATTATTTTATAACATCTTAAAGACTAGTGTACTGATCGAACCTGCTAATTGGCATTCTACTTGCTTTAAATAAGTTTGTGAAAAAAGTAACAAGCTAACAATTAGAGGAGGTAAGCAAGATGAAGGACAGAAAGAACGTACTGGTGATAGACGATGAACCAATCGTCTTAGATAGCTGCCGAAGGATATTACACGATGAAGGGTTTGAGGTAAATGGAGCTATGAACGGCAGAGAAGGTTTAAAGAAGATCGAGGAGGATAAATATGATGCGGTTTTAGTTGACTGGAAGCTTCCGGAGATAGACGGGATGGAGGTTTTGAGGATTATAAAGAAGAACCATCCTGATATAATCGTAGTAATGATAACAGGTTATCCTTCTGTGGCATCTGCGGTACAGGCGATGAAGTTAGGGGTATCTAATTATGTTTCAAAGCCTTTCACCCCAGAGGAGTTGAAAGATGCTTTAATCAATGCCTTGGAACAGTCAAAGACACCTAAAAAGGAGGGGCCAGAACTTGAGTCAGCAATTGAAGCAGAGGTAAAAAGGATTATTGCCCGAACTGAAGAGAGGGTGGAGGCTACCCAGGATGAAGCCTTAGTTACTCCGATAGTGACACCAATCCCTGCCGAAGAAGGAAAGGTTGGTCCAATAAGATCATTTTTAGCCACCCTTTGGTCCAGATTATTCTTTATCGCTTTGGGTCCTATAGTTATTTTCGCTATAATCACTGGCGTTTTCAAAGTGGTTTTTGGAAAAAAGCCTTTGAAATTGTAAAGGAAACTCTACTATCTAAAAGTCAGATGGGTTCTTTACTCAAGAACCCATCTGAAAAAAATAGAAAGACCCTATATAAACCAAAGACATGGGGGCTATCCTTTTGAGATTTCTTTTATAGGATTTAATAATTTTTGTTGACATATCCTAGTTGTATAGTATATGATATACGGGAGCTTTTTTTTGAGGTAATTTGTGAAGATTTTCACAAGGATAAAGCGGACCTAAATAATCTTAAATCGCAGAGGTCTTTATGATAGATACCAAAGAAAAACTTAACCAGACCTT
>JALHSU010000006.1 GCA_022865345.1 Candidatus Zixiibacteriota bacterium | reverse complement strand
CAAGATATAACAGAAGAGGATGCTAAGGCGGAGGGAATTGACCCCCGATTTTGCACAAGAAGGATAGAGATTGAACCAGGGATAAGTAGCTTCATAAGTGGGGCGAAAGCTAGGTTCTCTATTCTCTGGGACTCCATCAATGCCAAGTGGAAACGTGTCTGGAACAGGGAATTAAAGATTTTTGAGTATTGGCAATTCCCGTGGTGTGAAGCCGATGCTGTGCCTATTCCTAAGGCTACCAAGCACCCTGAAAGGTATCACTGTATCCCGAATCCATTCGTTTTCGTTTATACCTTTACTAAAGTTGATAAGCCAGTGGGTATTGTATTATAATGTGGGTATGCGATATAAGAAATATGTATTCAAAGACGGTATTAAACTCTGGCAATGTACTGGATGTGGGCAATATTTACCGACTGAGGCGTTCTTCCCATGTAAACGTACCCCTGGGATTACGTCGAAGTGTAGGAAGTGTCATGGGAAATTATCTATGGCGACTAGGAATAAGGAAAATACAAATAGAATTAATCGGGAATATATGCGCCGAGCACGCCAAACAAACCCAGAAAAGTTTAGGATGCGCGAACGTTTGGCAAATCATAAACGTCCTAAGAATGAAAAGACAAAGGCTCGTGACATACTTAATAGGGCTGTACTTTCAGGCAAAGTTATCAAGCCAACAAATTGCTCACAATGTGGCAAGCTTCGTAAGGTCACAGCTCACCATGATGATTACTCTAAACCATTACAAGTTAAGTGGTTATGCTACGAGTGTCATTCCAATCATTAGAGGTTGGGTATTTGTCTATTCCTTTATAAGAGTGGAGATGCCAGGAGATTAAAGTAACCCTATGGAGAGAGTGAAGCCTTATTATCAAGATAAGTGGGTAACAATCTTAATTATAGGAGGATATTATGGAGAATGAAAAAGGCGGTGGATTCAAATATACCTTTGGGGATTCAATGGCTGCCGTAAATTTGACAAGTAATATCTTGGAGAAGCAAGAATTTAGGGACATTCGCCACAAGGTTGCACGTTTACTCACAAAGCAAATAATTGCCTTAAAGTCTCTTATGGCGATTCGGGATAAACGTATGAGGGAGGCAAGTCTGAAAATGTGGCATGACGAATTTCCTCTAAAGGTATCCGATTTGCCAGAGCTTGTTAGAACCCATGTGCTCTGTGTTGAAACGGGCATATACCGCCAATTATTAAGGGATAGCAAAAAGCAACTGTCGGGGAAAACTATCTATCATATTCTTGCTGATTATATTTGTGAGCAGTGTTCTACTCCTAATTTTGTTAATCTCGTAATACCCTTAAAAACTTGGGAACAATGGCAGAAAACTGGAATAAATGATATTTAAGCGGTCTTCTCAAGAAGTAATGGAGCTAGTATGACTGGAGGAGTAGATGGCTAATGAAACACCTGAGATAAGCGGTGATAGTTTAAAGGTAGAACAATTATCGAACCAGATAAGAGAAGGCGGTTCAATCCCGACCTCACCGCTCCAATTTATTGTACGGCAAATTCCGGCACATCAAACCCATGAGTGGTTGCTTAACAAACATTATGCCCATCGTATCCCTTCAATTAGTTGGGCCTTCGGATTATATGACCCATGCGAACTTCTTCAGGGGGTTTGTACCTTCGGGACTCCTCCCAGTAGCCCTCTACGAGAAGGGATTTGTGGCTTCAAACATTTAGATATAACACTGGAGTTAAACCGATTGGTAGTGGAAGATGACCTACCCGCAAATAGCACAAGTTTCTTCGTATCTAAATGTCTTAGACTATTACCACGCCCCAGTATTGTCATCTCCTTCGCAGACCCTTCTCATGGGCATCTAGGTATCATATATCAGGCGTGTAATTTCCTCTATACAGGCCTAAGTGCCAAGCGCACAGACTGGAAAGTTAAGGGATTGGAACATCTTCATGGAATAACAATCGCTGATATGACCAGAGGGCAAGGGAACCGCGCTGAAGCTATGCGCATGAAGTTTGGCGAGGACTTCTATTTAGAAGATAGAGTTCGCAAGCACCGTTATGTTTACATCATTGGGGATAGAAAACAACGGACTGATATTTTGAAGGATTTAAGATACAAGGCGGAACCATACCCAAAGGGGCAAACACAAAGATATGATGCTAGTTATGAACCGACACGGCAAGGGGTTTTGATATGACTGGAGGGTTAGATGGCTAGAGGCAGAATGATAAACAAGGTCATTAGCCTTGATGAGAAGGTGAACGCCCTGTCAAATGATAGTGTGCGACTTCTTTTCACTTGGCTTATACCGCATCTCGATTGTGAAGGCAGGATGTACGGAGACCCCCAGACGGTCAAGAGTATAGTGTTCCCTCAACGTTCTATGGACGTCAGAACCACGCAAAAATACCTTGATGAATTGGCAGAAAGTGGGCTAATCCAACGTTACGCCAACGGTGGCACAACATACATTTGCTTCCCGAATTTTAAGAAGCACCAAATAGGATTGAACAAGAGCAAGGAACTTCCCTCGCAAATCCCTGCTCCTGAAACGGGAAATTTACGGAAGGATTCTGGAAATAATCCCGCACAAGTTAAAGTAGAAACTAAAGTTAAAGTTAAAGTAGAAGAGAAAGATACCCCTCTTAATCCCCCCGTATCTCAGTCTTTATCAACAAAAGAAGTAATAACAGCTTATCAAGAGAACATTTTACTCGGTGGGACTGTTAATGAAGAAATGGAGTACGAATTAAGCGCTGCCTGTGCCCGGTATTCTCAGTCCTGGGTTATGGATGCTATCAGAGAAGCCTTGGCACAGAATCAACCGTTCTGGAGATATATTGTCGGGATTCTGAAGAATTGGCAGCGAGACGGAAAGCCGTCGAACCTTATTAAAGCCAAGAGTGAGTAAAGGAGGATTAAATGGAGAAGCCAAGGATATTAAGTGAAGGCGATTTAGATAAGTTAAATACTAAATGGGAAGAGGAATATGAGGCCATTGAGATGACTGATGCAGAATGGGAGATGAAACGCTGGCAACTTATAGCCCAAGCCCATCTCGATGTCGCTACAGTTTATTATGAGCCTCTAATCCAGCAAGTGGCAAGGGAGATATTTGGGGTTTATGACTGCTATACCAAGCTCTTGGGAGAGGAAATTGATACCTTGAGCTCGTTAGCTATTACTCACGGCTGGCGTTCAGTAAGAGTTAAGGCTGGCGAGAAATGCCGAGTTGATATTCAATCCCTTAAGTCCAAATATGGAGGGCAGAGTGAGTAAAGGAGGGAATATGACAGAACAGGAATTAAGAGAACAAATAGCAAATGACTTGGCGGAGATTTGGCACAAGGGAGATTACCCTGATGTTTGGCAAGCAATGGCTACTCACGCCTTTAATCTTTTTAAGCAGACTAGGTGGCAATCACCTGAATCCTGTCTTAAATGTGCTGATGATTATGCCAAGGCTTTCCCAGAACTGGCTAAAGAGGATGGCTATGTTCGGCTCTCAAAAGACCAGAGTTTGCCTCTGACCAAAATGGAGTTATTTCTGCAAGACAATCAATGTCTCGAAATCAAAGAGAACGGTGATAGAATACGCTACCTTAAACCTTATTATCCCGAACCTACTGAGAAATATCCATTAACCCGATTACACATAAAAGGTGAATGTGTAGCCTCAAGGTTACAAAGTGAGTTAGAGGCTCAACAAGATATGCTCAAAGCAAACTTCCGAAAGGTAGAATAGGAGGGAATATGGAAGCTAAAGATACAGTAATGAGTGAATCTATGATAAAGGCATTATTAAGGGGATGTACTCTAAATCTCTTAGCCCCTGAATGTATTGACCCTAAAGGAAACGCTCCATCATTGGAATCTTTTATT
>JALHSU010000005.1 GCA_022865345.1 Candidatus Zixiibacteriota bacterium | reverse complement strand
TCTAAGATTAAAAAAATAATTCCAAAAACAAAAAAGTCCGCCCGTAGGGCGGACTTTTTATTTAAAACTCTTTTTTAACTATACCTTATTTCCTTCTTCTAAAGTAGTTAATCGCACCCAAGCCCAAAAGCCCGGTTCCCAAGAGGATCACCGTCCCAGGCTCTGGCTGAGCGACTATATATCGGTTATCTACTCCCGTTATATTGGCAGCATCAGCCATAAAATTATCATAGTGAACTTCTACCGCAGGAGCATTTCCTATGTCTCCCGCATTACCGGCTTCCAGAAAAATCCTAACCGCGGAATCGTAACCAGATGGCAATACAACATTGTTACCTAACTGCCAGCCGCCGGCTGAATAATAATAAGCTGATAGCGTAGTACCAAACCTGCTCAGTCTTAATTTACCGGTGAAATCACTGGTTGGTAAGCTAAATCCAGTTTGCCAGTTCCCATCTACCATCCAATGGACTTCTTCGTAATAGTTGATCAAATCGACATCGAGCTTCCTGTCAATAAGCATTGCAAAAGAATTATCTCTTGCCCAGATACCGAAAGTAGCAGTACTGAAATAATCATTAAACTTAACCAAATCAAAATCGATAATAGTGTTGAAATCTCCTGAAAGACTGAAATTTGAAGATATCTGGCCTCTTCCGTATCGAACATCTTGCGTGGTCGTCATGTTGAGATACCCATTCTCAACTCCAGCATTGCCGCCATCGTGGGAGTAATTACCCCATAAGGATGGATCAAAAGAATCGAAGTTATCTCTTAAAAGAAACTGAGGATAGGCCGATACTGCTAACGTTAACACTGCTACCAAGCTCAAAATTATTATCTTTTTCATTTTTTTTCTCCTTATCTAATTTTTCTGCTAATAATATAAGCAACTATTATGCCGAAAATCCACATTAAATTAATATGTCTAACTTATTGATATATAATAGATTATTTTTGATAGCAGACTCTAACATTATTTTCTAATCTTAAAATGTTCATTTTATTGACAGAAGTAAAAGAATAAAATCTGATTTTTGGGTGAAATTGATTGAGAATCAAGAAGTTAGGTAAAAGAGTTGATACGTTCAGACAAATGACATTTTTCAAACAAACTCGACAAGGGAAAAAGTTGCTTTTACCAAAGAAATATATTCCTTTTTTGAACAACTTCTATATTAGCTTTTTAAAAACTCGACACTTCTAACCATTTAGTATGCAAGGGATTATATTCTTATTCCAATAAACAGACCTCTCAGGCACATCTTTTGCTAAAATTTTGAACAAACTTGAGTTAAGGTTTTTGGAATGTTGCCGAACTATCACAAAAGGATAAGCAATGTCCCAGGAAGGGGCGGAAAAAATATTAAGAGCTTGTCCAGAAAGAATGGACTCTAAAAAGCAAAGCCTGGAGGCTAAAAGCATACTGCCGGAGAAAAAAGGGGGGTCCTTTTTACATCTCCATTTCGAATCCAGAATTACTCTTAGTCCATTTTTAAGCTTAATAAGAGTCTGACAATCTTTATGATTGATCTACATACTCATCTTCTTCCGGGAATAGATGATGGCGCAAAATCTCTGGAGGAAGCAGTCCAGATAATAAGACAGGGAAGAAAGACCGGAATAACTGCAATCTGCACTACGCCGCATCTTTCATCCAGCTTTACGAAAGATAGAACTGAAAAGATTATGGAAAATTTCCTAATGCTTCAAGAGAGAATCTATGAGGAAAAGATAGATATACAGCTTTATCTGGGAAGTGAAATCGATTTGCGCATGAACTTTGATTCTATCAAAAGACTTCCCTTTTTCTTCATAAATCAAACCCAAAAATATCTATTTGTGGAGCTGCCGCTGGGAGAATTCCCGCCCTTTGCCGAAGGGATTCTCTTCTCTCTGTTGATAGAAGGCTTATCT
>JALHSU010000004.1 GCA_022865345.1 Candidatus Zixiibacteriota bacterium | reverse complement strand
TCTTTTTTCCTGGAGATGAGATTTATCCTTTTATTCCAGGACAAAAGCTCATCCAGATAAAGTCTGAATTTTTTCTGGGATTTTAAGGATAGGTCTAAATCGAGATGCTCTTTCAGTGACCTTGCGAATTTCTCAAAAGAGTCAGTTTCACCATGTTTCACGTGAAACATTCTCCTTAAGTTGTTGATTTATCAGAAAATAAGCCGGATTTTGAGCTGAATTGTTTCAGATAAACCATCAGAACTGCTATGTCTCCAGGAGAAACTCCGGAGATCCTGGATGCCTGGCCAATTGACCTGGGCTTGATTCTCATCAACTTCTCTTTTGCCTCTCTTTTGAATCCTTTCAGATTGGAATAGTCAAACTTCTCCGGAATAACCATATTCTCTAACTTCCTGAATTTCTCAATCTCTTTCAGCTCTCTTTTTATATATCCGTCATATTTTATCTCTATCTCAACCTTCTCCTTAACTATTTGAGACAAATCTTCTGGAACCTGGTCGATTTTAAGTAATTCCTCATAAGTTATCTCCGGCATCTTCAGAGCATAAGCCAGAGAGACTTTCTTCCCATTGCTGTTTTCTTCTAACAAATTACCGAATGAGCCTAATGGAACAAAGATTTTCTTAAGCCTCAACTTCTCCTCCTCGACTTCTATCTTTCTATCTTTGAATTCCTTACAGAGCACATCTGAGATCAATCCGTATTTATGCCCGTATCCCAGAAGCCTTTCATCTGCATTATCTTCCCTTAAAATCAACCTGTGCTCTGCTCTGGAGGTAAACATCCGGTATGGCTCCAGGGTTCCTTTGGTAACCAGATCATCAATCAGAACTCCTATATACGCTTCACTCCGGTCCAGGATAAAAGGTTCTTTTTTCCTTAGTTTCAGAACTGCATTAATTCCTGCCATAACTCCTTGTGCTGCAGCTTCTTCATACCCAGAAGTCCCATTTATCTGCCCGGCAAAGAAAAAATTTTCGGTTAACTTTGTTTCCAGATTGGACTTGAGCTGAGTTGGAGGAAAGAAATCATATTCGATCGCATATCCAGGACGGGTCATCTCCACATTTTCCAGTCCGGGAACTGTTCTTAATGCTATGAGCTGAACATCTTCCGGCAAGGAAGTAGAGAATCCATTAACATAATATTCTGTGGTATTTTCCCCTTCCGGCTCTAAGAATATCTGATGTCTTACTTTTTCCCTGAATCTGACAACTTTATCTTCAATTGAGGGACAATACCTTGGACCTATCCCTTTGATTAGCCCGCTATAAAGAGGTGAACGGTCCAGATTGTGTAAGATCAGCTTATGCGTGGTTTCATTAGTATAAGTCAAATAGCAAAGATGATCCTTTTTCTCTATCTCTTTGGTTCTCAAGGAAAAAGGCTTAAAATTTTCATCCCCTGACTGAGGAATAGTTTTTGAAAAATCAACAGTCTTTCCATCAATCCTGGGAGGAGTTCCGGTCTTAAGCCTTCCAACTTCAAAACCTATTTCCTTTAATTTATCTGAGACCTTTAATGAAGGAAATTCGCCTGCCCTGCCTGAAGGAAAATTTACTAAACCTATATGAATCAATCCATTGAGAAATGTCCCCGAAGTCAGAATAACCGCGTCGCTGTAATAAACTGTACCAATTGATGTTAAAACTCCCTTAACTTTGTAGTTCTCTATCAGAATTTTTTCTACGTTCCCCTGTTTCAAAACAAGATTCTGCTGAATCTCTAATGAATTTCTCATTGCCATCTTATAAGCCACCCTGTCACATTGAGCCCTTGAAGACCAGACCGCAGGACCTTTTTTCTTATTCAGAGTTTTGAATTGAATGTAAGTCTTATCAGTCACAAAACCCATTTCACCACCAAGCGCATCAATCTCTCTGACAAGATGTCCCTTGGCTAATCCCCCAATAGCCGGGTTGCAAGACATCTGGGCAATAGTTTCCTTATTCATAGTCAGAAGTAGAGTCTTACACCCCATCCGGGCAGACGCCAGAGCCGCCTCACACCCTGCATGCCCGGCACCTATTACTATAACTTCAAATCTTTCAGAATATTCGATCACAGTTCGATTTCCTCACTGTCCGTAGGATAGTCTAATTAGATTTATATACGTTGTTTCACGTGAAACATTTTCACTCCGCCTAAGGCGGATAAAATTTTTTAACTTAATAATATTTGCGTATAAACGAAGTTGCCAAGATTTTATGTCTCTAAATTAACGGGGGTAGGGAAATGGGACAGAAGGAAAACTGTCCCATTTCCTACGAGCCAGTTCGACTTATTCTTATACTTCACTTTTCTTGTGCGATGCCTTTTGAAAGAGGAGCCAACAGGCCCAGACGGAATACCCGATTGAAACTGGGAAACCAACATAGGACAGCGAATACGGCACCATCCTCGTCCCGACCACGATAGGCCAGCCGTATACAAGCCTGAGAAGATGAAAGACCCCGACCAGAAAGAAGATGGCACCGGAGATGATCAGGTACAGTTTTTGGCTCATATCATTACTCCTACCTGTTGTCTAACGCCAGCGATCCCCTGCTGGCAAATGAGGCGGCATTTGACAATCAGGTTTATCCCATTGATGGCCGCCGGCTGAAACGTCCGGTTGATGCGCTGATTGGGTGCTTTGCAACCATTTATCTGGTACTCTATTGATATGTTTATTTAACGGACGCTAAATATTTCTCGTGTTCGTTATTTCCTATATCACTTCCACCCCTCTTACTTTCAGAATATTCTCAAACTATATTTTTGTTTACTTTGGGCAACTTCAATAACTCTTTACGATTTATTCTCATCTACTTTCTTTACCTATCCTTCGTTCCAGCTGCAGGAATCTTCCTCAGCTTCATGCTAAGGAATAAAATACCCAGTCCTATTAGTAGAGCGATGATGCCATAAACCCACCAGGGGATGTTCCGCCCAAAGAAGATCACATAGATAAAAGGCGCTACGTTAGCGCATAGAAAGATTGCGACCCAGAGCATGACTTCCTTCCCGAGCTTTTTGGTGAGGGATTGAAAGGTGCGAAATAATGAATAGTAGAATACTGGCACACAAACCAAGTAAATAATCAGGAATACAACTGGATTGACGCCATAATAATCACGAGCCATCTGTAATAGTTCCTCTATCTTTGATATCACATAATCTAGCATTCTCTGATATCTCCATTCATTCAATAATACAAGTGTTTAGCGCCCAACGGACAAGCTTTACCTGCCCAAAGGTGCACGCCATAAGTTCAAGATAGTGAATAACTTGTAAACTTTTGAGAGGATTCAAAAACACGCTCCTTTGGGCCAGGTGCAAGCAGTAGTTAAATTACAAATTACCTATTTTCAGTTATTTACGTTTT
>JALHSU010000003.1 GCA_022865345.1 Candidatus Zixiibacteriota bacterium | reverse complement strand
TCGTAGCGTCCGGGTTTATCCCGGACGTTTTTTTAATTCTTTTAGTTGCGGAAGGCCGTTCCTATGGATCCAAATTCGGACAAGGTCTTATCCGCAGGATCCTGGCGAAGACTTCAGCCTTCCATTTTTTGTTCTTAGCAAGTTGGAAACCTGAAGGTTTCCGCTACATTAAAACTTTCCCCTGCCCCTTAACAAAAAAATTGACAAGGGGATTTTTTTGTGATATAATTCGCTAAATGTTAATCTTCTTCAAATCAATATGTGCAAAATAGAACTAAAAAAAGTCACCAGAAAGAGGGCAGTAAAGGAAGGTAATAATTTAAAAGAAATGGAAGTCCTGAAAGGGGTTGATCTCTCCGTCCAGCCTGAGGAAATCTGCACTATTCTGGGACCTTCGGGGAGCGGTAAAAGCACCTTGCTCCGCCTGATAAACAGGCTGGAGGAGGTTTCCTCAGGCTCTATCTGTTTAGACGGGATCGATATAAAAGAGCTTGAAGTGTTGAATCTGCGAAAAAGAGTCAGTCTGGTTTTTCAGGTTCCGGTTATGTTCGATGGGAATGTGGAGGAAAATCTGCTATTCGGTCTGAAAGTCAGAGATGAGAAAAGCGAAAAAGAGATGATGAAATGCCTGAACCTGGTAGGCCTGGATTCGGATTTTTTGAAAAGAGATTCGCAGGAGTTGTCCATCGGCGAAAGACAAAGGGTTTCTTTAGCCCGGACTTTGATGCACAAGCCCGAAGTTCTACTTCTGGACGAGCCGACCTCAGCTTTAGACCCTACGGCTACTCTACAAATCGAAAAGCTTATCAAAGATTTTAATCAGGAGTTTAAACTGACCATACTTTTCGTCACTCACAATCTGAGCCAGGCGCAGAGGTTAGGGCATAGATGTGTCATTCTCATCGACGGCGAGAAAGTCGAAGAAGGTGACTCGCAAATCGTTTTGCAAAACCCTGATAATCCCTTATCCCAGAAGTTTATCAGAGGAGAATTGGTGAAGGAGGAAAAGTGATGGGCATTAAAGAGGTCCTGCTGGCTTTGATCTTGGTAGGTGTCTTTTTCGGGATATCTTTTCTTAAAAAGCTTGACCTCGAAAAAGACCTTCTCATCGGTACTTTGCGCTCCTTTGTCCAGCTAATTGCAGTGGGGTATGCCCTGGAACTGGTCTTTGACCTAAACAATCTCTGGCTCATCTTCCTGGTTATCCTGATTATGGTTGTTGTCGGGGGCCAGACTGCCGGGTCCAGGACTAAAGGAAGTTTGAAGGGTTTCACAATCTCCACTTTTTCTATCGGGGTAGGGACCTTCTTCACCTTAGGTGGATTACTCCTTTTAGGTGTCATCAATGCTGACCCGAAATATGTTATACCACTGGCTGGTATGACTATTGGAAATTCAACCACTGCCTCAGCCTTAGCCTTAGAGAGGATGCATTCAGAGATGAAGAACAAGAAGGACCAGATAGAACAGGCCCTATCCCTGGGAGTAACCTCAAGCCAGGCAGTAGAGCATTCTTTCAAAGCCACTGTCAGGGCTGCAATGATACCGACTCTAAATTTGATGAAGATCGTAGGTCTGGTGCAGCTCCCCGGAGCAATGACCGGGATGATCTTAGCCGGCGCCAGTCCACTTCAGGCGGTGAAACTTCAGATAATCGTAGTCTACATGCTCATCTGTGCGGTGAGCATAGCGGCGGTAATCACTTCCAGGCTTTCACAGAGCACCTATTTTACGAAACATCATCAACTGGTGATTTCATAGGTAAGGCTGATGGAGGATTCAAAGCAGATAAGGACAATAGAGAAACTATTGGAGAAAGAATATGGCAAGAAGATTTTGAGACTTTCACATGACCCATTATCAGAGCTTATTGCGACAATACTCTCACAGAACACCTCGGATAACAACAGTCATAGAGCTTACAGGAATTTAAAGCATAATTTCAAAAACTGGGAAGAGGTAAAATCGGCACCTTTGAGTAAAATCGTCCAGAGCATTAAAGTAGGGGGACTTGAAAAAATCAAAGCCGAGAGGATAAAAAATATTCTCAGTCAAATCTATAGAGAAAAAGGGATAGAGAGTCTTGACTTTTTAAAAAAATGGGATACAGAAAAGGTTAAAGATTATCTGAGCCATTTCACGGGAGTGGGAGATAAAACCATCGCCTGCGTGCTGCTCTTTGCCTTAGGTAGACCAGTTTTGCCAGTGGATACTCATATTCTACGGGTCAGCAAACGGCTCGGTCTGATTCCCTGGAAAACCGACTCTAAAAAAGCTCACATTCTTTTGCAGAATAAGATTCCGCCAGCTCTGGTTTACCCTTTTCATCTGGATCTTATCGAGCACGGCAGGAAAATCTGCAAAGCCAGGATCCCTTTATGTGGGGATTGCGTTCTTTTTCAAAAATGCGAGTTTAAAGACAAACATAAATATATCTAAAAAGGAGTGAAGATGCCCAAGATTGACCTTTTAAGAGAGGGGAGAAAAGTAAAAGACCCTTTTAAGCCAATTCCCATAAGCAGGGTGGGCGATGCCAATATCCTGCTTTCGATGATCAAGGGGGAATATAAAAAGCATAATCATCCCTATGATGAGTTCTTTTACGTTCTGGACGGGAAGATCGAATTGGAGTTTGATAAGGAAAAAATGGTTTTAAAAAAAGGAGAGGGGGTTCTGGTGAAGAAGGGACAGTGGCACAAATCCAGGTCTAAAGGGAAATCACTGGTGATGCTCTTTGAAAGGAGCGGGATGGAAAGCCAGTTTTCCGATTGAAACTTATGCCAGTCGATTTCAGGAAAATATTGGGCACTACGAAACTTTTTTCCGATTTCCTGTATGATTTCGGGAAAGTGGAAAGATTCTATGTTGGCGATTTTCGGAAAGATAAAAACTATTTACGGGTTTTCAAATCAATTAAGGAAAGAAAATATCAGAGAGAGAAACTTTCCTCCATTCTCGGGCAACAGAGTCGAAGGTTTGGCTCTGCAGAAGAAGGTTTTAAGAACATAGAGCTTCTCAAAGAACCGGACTCCCTGGTGATTTTCACCGGCCAGCAGGTGGGCCTTTTTGGCGGACCGCTCTTTACCATCTATAAAGCAATCTCGATACTAAAATTAGCTCAGGAACTATCTTTCAGGTTCTCCAGAAGTTTCATACCTGTTTTCTGGCTTGATTCAGAAGACCATGACTTCGAGGAGGTCAGGTCAACTTCTATCATAGATAAAGAAAATCAACTTGAAGAGATCAGATATTCTCCTGCGA
>JALHSU010000002.1 GCA_022865345.1 Candidatus Zixiibacteriota bacterium | reverse complement strand
TGCCGACTTTCAGCCGGGATATGATCATCGGAACAAACCCGATCAGCGTGGTCTTCCCTGCTGGCAAGGAAAAACCCTGGGTCTTGGATATGGCTACCACTGTCGTTCCCAGAGGAAAATTAGAGGTTTACGAGCGTCTGGGCAAACCCTTGCCCCTGGGCTGGGCAGTGGATGAAAAAGGCATCCCCACTGCTGACACCAAAAAAGTTTTAGATAATATGACCAAAGCCGCAGGCGGCGGAGTCCTCCCCTTGGGTGGTGCAGGCGAGGAGTTCAGCGGGCATAAAGGATACGGGATGTCAGTTTTAGTTGATATCTTCTCCGGGATACTATCCGGAGCCTGCTATGGTCCTTATGTCGATACCAAAAGAGACCCGTCCCAGAAATTCTCCAATGTAGGCCATTTCTTCGGTGCGATAAATATCGACAACTTCATCCCTGTGGACAGATTCAAAACCACCTTGGACCGGATGATCACCGAGCTGAAAAGCTCTAATAAAGCCGAAGGCGAAAATAGGGTATTCATTCACGGCGAAAAAGAGTTTGAGAAATCGGAGTATTACAAGAAAAACGGTCTCCCCTTGGAGGAGAAGGTCTATACTCAACTGGAGAAGTTATCTTCGGAGATGAACATAAAGTTTGACATTAAATAATTTTTTGTGTAGGGGCGATCCGCCAGAGGCGGACCTGCCCCGCAGATTTGATTGTAATCGCTTTTCCATTGATGACTAGGCGGAGCAAGGTGCTCCGCCTACGAACTTACAAAATGTCATTCTGAAGGAGCAAAGCGACTGAAGAATCTTTTGAACTCACCCCTGTACCCCCTCTCTTAATAAGAGAGGGGGACTAAGGGGGTGAGTTTAGTCGTGTAGGTGAGTTCCACAGTCGGGAGTGAGGTCATTTTCCATCTTCCTTTTTCCTTCGCCTATTTTCTGTTATGCCCCCTGACCTGACATTTTTGATTTGCGTTGACAGACAAAATATTTCTCTTGACAAGATAAACAAAGCAAGTTATCATACTTTCAGATAAACTTCAATTTTCATTTTATGCGGTTTCTTTAGTTGTGTGATAGAGTAAGTTTCTTATGCTCAGGAATAAAACTAATTTTTGTTTGTACGTAAATGTTTGAATTAATCACAAAATAGATACATCGGGAATATGGTATGAGTTCGAAAACAAATGAGCATATTTGAACCGAAAGTTATGGTGGCATCTGGTATAGATAAATATAGGATTTTGTATTCATATATAATACATTAGTAGATCCAAAGACGGTTCTATGAAGGAGAGAAAAAATGGTTGTGATTAGTCGCCGAAAGATCTTAGGTTTGCTGGGAGGCTTTGGGGCTGCCATCTCGTTGTTGCCAGGCTGTTGTTCACTCAAACGTCTTATTAGGCTACCGTGCGAAGAGAAATCTACATGGAAAATCAAGGCAAAGGAATTTTGGACAGCACGCGTGAAGCAACGAGCAGTTCAAAGAAATGCTGAGCGAAAAATTGGTGAACGTCCCAATGTGAAAACACCATTTCCTTACCTCGTGTGTGACATTGTCGAAAGCTCCAAAGGTAGCCTCGCCAGTCAATTTAGACACGTACCGTTGAACCAATGGTCGGAGGTATGCTTTACCATAAAAAATAGGGGCAATGCAGCTGCCTGTTCATGCTATGTTGAAATGTATGAATGCCCTTTTGCAAACTATCACATGAAATACTCAGACTTTCGCCTTGTAAGTCGAATAGTGACTTCAGTCCTACCAGGGCAGAAGAAGGAAGTAGCCATGCAATGGCAAAGTACACGACCAACAAATGGGGGCATGGTTGCACGATGCTATGATCCCATATTGGATCCGGGAGCACTCACATACGAACAATACTACCGACAGAGTAATGGTTTCAGTTGGTCACAATGGATAGGAGGGTAATACAATGCCTAAATATGGAGTTCACGAAATTATTTTAAGCAAGGCTGCGTTGGGACTGTCAAACTCTAGCAATTCAAGATCGCGTGTTGCCTCAGAGGAAATTGAACAAAACAAGGGAATCGCGAATCTTGGCGCTATAGGTCCTGATTTGTTTTTTTGGGGGTCGGATTACGACGCAGTGAAAAAGCTTTTTCAACTGTACAAAAACATCCAATATGTGGTTCAAAAATATAATGAGGTAATATCACCTATCACGGCGGTCAAAGATGCAATAGGCACGGCAACGGATGCGGTTGTTGGTTCTCTTGCTCCCAACACTCTTGACCTTGTTAAGCAATTAGTGGAACAGGTGAAAGAAACTGCTACTTTGTTTAAAGCTACGGTGACCACAGGCATCTTTACTGGTGTCCTTGGTATTAGCGATCTTTTTTCACAAATAGTTACATTGCCACGATTGACAGCAGAGTTATTTGATCTGTTCTCACCTCCGATGCAAAATCAACTTAAAACAGGTCAGCCGTTTAACATTAAGAAATGGTACTGGTTCGATATGCTTCACTACCGGAGGACAGGCTCTTTCGCAAAGAACCTGATCGAGATTGCTAGAACTGGTACACCCCAACAAAGAGCGTACGCATATGGCTACCTTTCACATATTGCTACTGATGTGATTGGACATGGGTTCGTGAATCAAGTCGTTGGCGGACCTTACCGGCTAAATATCCAACGGCATGTTACCATGGAAAACTATTTGGATTCCTGGGCATACGTTCGATATCTCAATGGAGCAGACGTGTCGAAAAAACTTGGTGAAAACCTGAGACTACCGGCACCTTCTGAGTTACCGAGTAGTATTGTGCAAATGTTAGATGCTGCTTTCCGGAACACGTATTCAAACCTATACCCTACTCTACTCAGGGACCCAGGTTTCTATACACAGGGTGAAATTAGTACTTGCTATGAGACTTTTTATACAGTCCTATCAATGCTGGAAGGAATGGGAGTGGAATGCCCTGTTGAGCCCTTCTCCAATGTGGCTGACATATTGAATAATGCATTGAATGATTTACTCGAGGCTCCACCTTCTCCACCTGATCCACCATCAAGTTCCTGTAGTTGGGAAGACGTGTTATCCTTCGGTTTAACTGAAAGCTCGAGTGAGTGCTATGAACAGTTCTTCCATGAGGTAGCGGAGTGGGCTGAATATATGGGCGAATTGATTTTATGGACATTCGAAACATTGCTTGACATTATCGATCTGATTCTTACACTTCTGCTTTCTCTGCCCATTACTGTATTACTCGCGTTATTATACGGTATACAGTTATTGCTGTATGAGATCTACCAGAGCGTTCGCTCATTGCTTGCTCAGTTCGGTTTTGTATATCCAATTCCAGACGAATTAAATACTAGCATCGGACAAACACTTACTTCGACCATCCTTGGATGTGGAATTCCGTTCAAGTATCCTCTTTGGCGTAATAATGTTTTCAGTCACTTAGTCTGTCCCAAGGGTGGAATTGAGACAATGCAGACTGCACCAGAATTCTACATCTATTCGCCTCCAACAGAAGGGGTCGATTTTATTGAGAATCTGGTTTATAATCCTTCTGTACTTAGGGAATATGCGTCTGCTGGGACTCCTCAAGATACCGTACAGCTCGAATACAATAGAAAACGCATTGGTAATGCAACGGATTTCGCAAAATGGATGATCACTGTAGCAGCGGAGATATCTACACAAGATGAACAGATTGCTTACACGAACTGGGATCTTGATTCTGATCGAGGGTATGCTTACAAAACGTGGAATGGGCGTTTGGATGTATCTGAGAATAAGGTCGTCGACGAAACATATGTAGATTGATCGATTCATGCATTATAGGACGCTGGTTTCGCAATGTTTGCTTTTTAAGAGCATTTTGCTCAAGGAGATCGTGAGCAATAGAAGGTAGGTCGGGCTGTTGAAAACTGCCTGACTAAATCTCTTTCGTCGGGTAGTCCCGCCTTTGGCGGGACTACCCGACCTACTCCTGAACTCTGGCGTTAGCCCCTGAAAAAGAACTCATCTAAGTTGATGCAAGAGAATTTGTGATCAAACAGCATCCTCTATTGACTGAGAAAACAGATGTTATCATCCTCGGAGCTGGCGCGTCAGGGTTGATGTGCGCAATCGAAGCTGGCAAGCGTCACTGTAAGGTGCTGGTTATCGATCATGCAAAAAATCCGGGACGGAAAATTTTGATGTCCGGTGGCGGGCGTTGCAATTTTACCAATTACCATATAAATGCCGACAACTATATTTCCCATAATCCGCATTTCTGCAAATCGGCACTAAGCCGCTACACTCAATGGGATTTTTTGACCCTGGTGCAGAAGCATCATATCGTCTTTAGTGAGAAAACCCAGGGACAACTCTTCTGCGATGGCAGCTCCCGTGACATTCTGAACATGCTGTTATCCGAGTGCGAACAGGCCGGGGTCTCTTTTCAAGTAAATTCGAAAATTGAAAAGATCGAACGGCTGGCTGAGCATCATTTCAAAGTATACAGCAGCCGGGGCAATTATGTCTGCCAGTCGTTAGTCGTTGCCACAGGTGGGTTATCCATACCCGCGATAGGCGCAAGCCCTTTGGGGTATGAAATTGCCCAGCAGTTTCACGTCAAGGTGTGGCCGCGACGTGCCGGCTTAGTTCCCTTCACTCTTCAGCCCAAGGATAAAGAAAAACTATCAACCTTATCCGGTATTGCTGTTGATGCCATGGTCAGTAACAAGCGGCAAAGTTTTTCTGAAAGCATCTTATTTACGCACCGGGGTTTGAGCGGCTCGGCCATCTTGCAAATGTCATCCTATTGGCAGCCCGGCGAGGAGCTCAGGATAAATCTGTTACCAAAGATTGATCTGGTCGATGTACTGAAAGAACAGCAACAACAACGCCCGCAGCGGAAGGTGAAATCAGTGTTGGCGGAATATTTACCTAAACGTCTTGTGGCGATAATGGTAATGCGTAATCTGGCTGAAAGCCCATTACGGACGATCTCTCACAACCAATTTAAGGAGATTTCAGCGCAGCTCCAGCAATGGACCATCAAACCAAACGGCACCGAGGGATACCGAACCGCGGAGGTGACTCTGGGGGGAGTAGATTGTGACGCGATTTCATCCAAGACCATGGAAGCTCGTCCGGTGGCGGGGCTATTTTTTACCGGCGAAGTACTGGATGTGAGCGGCTGGCTGGGTGGTTATAATCTCCAATGGGCCTGGTCATCGGGCTGGTGTGCCGGACAGTATGTTTAGCGCGTTCCTTACACAATTGAACTGTTACGTATATAAATTTATTGTGGCGTGAGGGGTTACCTCCTGACGCTAATTACCTGGTAGCGGATTCAAGGACAGAACACTGTTCTGTCCCTACATAAACCGAGAAAAAATACTAAAGCTAAAGCTTTACACTCCATTTTTTATTTCGTATATTTTTAATAAATGATATTCATTTTGGATCCACAAAAGGACGGTAAAAATGAAAGAAACCCTATTTGAAGACCTGAAGAAATTTTTCGGTGCAAAGAACGTCTTCTCCACATATGAGGAAAGGCTCACCTATTCCTATGATGCCACCAACACCAGTTTTATGCCGGATGCAGTGGTAATCCCTCAGAATACCGAACAGGTAGTTCAGGTGATGAAGTATGCCTCAGCCAACAAAATCCCCATTGTCAGCCGGGGCGCTGGTTCAGGTTATACTGGAGGCTCTTTACCAGTAAAAGGCGGAATTGTGGTCAGTTTTGAGCAGATGAATAAGATTCTATCGGTGAACAAAGAGAAGATGTACGCTGTGATCGAGCCGGGAGTAGTAACCCAGAACTTCTTTGACGAGATGGAAAAGCTCGGGCTTTTTTATCCACCTGACCCCTCCAGCTTGAAGACATCGACTTTAGGCGGAAACGTAGCTGAATGTGCCGGAGGTCTGCGCGGTAGAAAATATGGAGTCACTAAAAACTATGTGTTAGGACTGGAATTTGTGCTCTATGACGGTGAGATAGTCCCTACGGGAGTCTTGAGTCCGGACGGGGACTCAGGGTATGATCTATCCGGCATTGTAGTCGGCTCAGAAGGAACCCTGGCAGTAATCACCAAAATCGCTTTGAAACTGCTGAAAAAACCTCCTTATGAAGAGACTATCTTAGCCGGGTTTAATAATATGGAAGACGCGGCTAAGGTCGTGGCTGATATAACAGCATCTGGAATCACCCCATCCATTCTGGAGTTCATTGACGGAGATACCTTAGCTTGCGTTTTGGAATTCATCCAGACCGACAGGGTGGAAAAAGCCGCAGCAGTACTGTTGATTGAGACAGATGGCGAAAAGGAACATGCACATAAAGAAGCAGAAGAGATTATAAAGATCTGCAAAAAAAACAATGCCAAAAGCTTAAGATTTGCAGACACTAAAGAGGAAAAAGACAACCTCTGGAAAATCCGCAGGTCTGTCTCAGCGTCCCTCTTGAGACTTTCCCCCACCAAGGTGAACGAGGACGTCGCTGTCCCTCCAAGCCAGCTTCCTGAGCTAGTCCGGGGAATCAAGAAGTTGTCAATAGACTATAATGTTCAGATTAATACCTTCGGACATGCCGGTGATGGAAACCTGCACGTGAATTTCATGACCGACTCCAGAGATAAAGCGAAAATGCACCGGGTCGAGCAGGGAGTGGAGAAATTGTTCGATCTGACCTTGAAATTAGGCGGAACTCTTTCTGGTGAGCACGGCATCGGCACGACCAAAGCTAAATTCATGGAAAAAGAGGTGGGCAAATCCGGAATCGAGTTCATGAAAAAAGTCAAACGGGCATTTGACCCGGATGGAATAATAAACCCCGGCAAGATATTCCCGGAATAAATTTTAGACTAACATCCTGTAGGGGCAATTCATGAATTGCCCCTACAATATCTGCATAGAGTAATCGGTAGACCCAGGTTGCCCTCAACCTGGGTCAATTTCTTTTCAGAATCGCCCCACCTTGTGGGCAAGGTGGAGCAACCGATTTTCGTAGTCCGCTGATCGTTGGTCTCTGACCAACGATTTTTCGCCATTGCAAAGCAAACCTTCCAGCTTATACCAGACAGATTGCTTCATCGTCCAGATGGACTCCTCGCAATGACAGTTTCTTTTTTTGACCGCATTTTACCCTCTCCTAGGAGGAGAGGGTAAATTTTTTTCGCAGACTCGCGGGAAAACTATATAGAATGACTTTAATTTTGAAATTGGATTAACTTTTTCAATTTTTTTAAATCTTTTTTCTTGCGGATGACATCCCTGTCAAGCGTGAGTAAAATCTCAAGGACTTACGACTGGGTTATTTCCTGAATGAAACCTAAGAATTTATCCTTACCCTTACGATCCGGATAAGAAAAGATATTCATCGGCACCTGCCACCCCGGAGGAGTTTTGATTGCATTAGAGATATAATATTTTACCCTCTCCCCCAACCTCTTTGCCAGGCTTTTGGCACCTTCTTTTGGAGTTTCGGAAAGGAGCAACAGAAGTCTCTGGTCCTGGACTCCTGAGACCAGGTCAGTCTCCCGAACGCTTTTCAGGATCAACTCTTCCAGCTCTTGTGAGAGAACCTCCATTCGCCGATAACTCTTAAGAGCTCCTCTTTTCACAAATTTAGAGAGACTGCTTAGATCGATTATTAAAAGGGAAAGAAATTCACAATACCTTTCCGCTCTTTTTAACTCATGTCTCGCTCTGAGTCCAAAGTTACGGTGATTCTTGTAAAACTGATCCATTTCCTCCCTTTCTTCACCTTCCTGGTAAAAATCATGTTCATCCCTGAAAGTTTCCATCCAAAAATCTCCTTTTGACAAAATTGTTTATTTCAGCTTTATATAGCTTTTTTGTTTTGATTGTATCACCTTAAAAAAAGAAGTCGGCATCCCAGCCAAAAATTTACGTTCTATCTATTTTTCCACGAAGGGGCACAAACAAATCGTTAATTGTTCAATAAAAAAGCAAAACCTATGCCACAGGTCTTCCGTTTGACTTTCGTTATCGGATTTTAAAAATATAAAATTTAGAATGCCCAAGTCGGAAAAAGTTAGAGGACAACTTAAAGGAAGACAAGGAGTTATCGAAATGTTGCGAAAGGGCTTTAATTTTCTTGATTCCTGCGGAATTTTTGAGGTTCTTTCCAACACGAACGAGAATGTATGATTTTAAGTTAATTTTAGAAATTTATATGCAACTCTATTCACAATCTTTGCACATACTTACATAAGAAAAATTTTTCTTTGTTTATTCTCCGGTTTCGTTGATTCGGTATTCTTTGATCTTATAGAGCAGGGAACGATAACTTATCTCTAAAAGCTCAGACGCTTTTCTTCGATTCCAGTTGGTTTTGTTCAAAACCTCCAGGATCAGTTTCTTTTCCTGATTAGCTGTCGACCGAGCTACCCTTTTCTTAAGAGAATATTCTTTTTCTCCGGCTGGAGTTCCAAACTCTTCTATGGTCTCAGTGGGCACAATAGTAGCCCTTATGGTCTCAGCAATGATATTCTCATCTTCTCGAACCACAATCTGTTTAATCAGATTCTCTAATTGTCGCACATTCCCAGGCCAGCCATATTCCTGTAAAAGCTTCATGCTTTTGGGAGAAAGCTGGGCATAATTCTTCTTATAATTAAGATTATATTTCTTTAAAAAATGGTCAACCAGGAATGGAATGTCTTCCCTTATCTCTCTTAGGGAGGGGAGTTTAATGGTGATCTCGTTTAGACGGTAATAAAGGTCGTCCCGGATAAGTTGCTTCTCCAGTGCTTTTTCTAAATCCTGGTTGGTTGCGCAGACAATTCTTACGTCCACCTGGATATTTTTTATCCCTCCTACCCTGACGAACTCGTGCTGTTCCAATACCTGGAGAAGTTTGGCTTGCAGCTCTAAAGGCATATCCCCGATCTCGTCCAAGAACATCGTGCCCTTATGGGCAGTCTCAAATCTTCCGGGTTTGGTTTTATGCGCCCCGGTAAAAGCACCCTTTTCATAACCGAACAGCTCTGCCTCTAAAAGCTCCCGTGGAATGGCTGCGCAGTTCTGCTTTATAAAAGGCTCGTTTCTGCGACTGGAGAGGCTATGGATCATCCTGGCAACTATCTCCTTGCCGGTACCGCTTTCCCCCCGGATCAGCACGGCTAATTCCGAATCAGCCACTTGCTCGATTAAGCTTTTCACCTGAGCCATAGCAGGTGATTCGCCGATCAGTTTATCATACTGAGACTTAGCCTGCAATTCGGATTTGAGCAGGTCTAATTCTTTTCTTAATCTGTTTTTTTCCAGGACCTTCTGGATGTGGATTTCCACTTCCTTGACGTCAAACGGCTTGTTTATGAATTCAGAGGCTCCCAGACGAATCGATTCAACCACATTTTTTGTCTCGCCATGTCCGGAGAGCATTATCACTTCCGAGAGACGATCCATCTCTTTTATCTGCTCCAGCACCTGAATGCCGCTAAGTCCTGGCATTTTGATATCTAACAGTATTAGATCTGGCCTGGATTGCGAAAGAGATTTAATCCCCTCATTCCCATCCCTGGCTGTAAGTATTTCATACCCCTCCCCTAACCCCTCGCTCAAAAGCCAGGAAACAGTGGGGTCATCGTCTATCACCAGTAATTTCACCTTATCTTTCATAAGCTTTCAATATTTATTCTATCGGCAAAACCAGGAAAATCACCAACTGCAGGGAAGATAAAGGAAAAACCTCGTTCCTTTATTTAACCGGCTTTCCAGTTTCAAAAATCCATTGTGGGCTTTGACGATCCTCTCGACTATGGATAGCCCTAAACCTGAGCCACCCTCCTTGGTCGTATAGTAACGCTCAAAAATCCGGTTAAGATTATCTTTAGCAATCCCCACTCCCTGGTCAGAAATGCAGACTTCCAGAAAACTGTCCTGCTTCTCAGGGTCATAATGTCTGCTCAATTCCACTTTCAACTCTCCCCCTCCGGGCATACTCTCGATGGCATTTAAAAGGACGTTTATAAATACCTCTAAAAGCTCGTTTTCGTTAATATAAAGCGGTGGAAGGCTATCCGGGTATGTCTTAATCAACTTAATCCGGTTCTTCTCTATATCCGTCTTCAGTAATTTTAGACTCTTTTCCAGTGGTGAAAGGATCGATTTTTTCTCGGTTTGATATTTGCCAGGATTGGAGAAATCGACCAGCTCTCTTACCAGCTCGCTTGCCCTTTGTATCTCCCTATCCAGTATCTCTAAAAGCTCTTCTTTTTTCTCCTCCCCTTTTCCCTCTTTCAGAAGTTGAATTACCCCCTTCAAACTGGTCAGTGGTTTTTTCAGGTCATGAGTTATCTCGGACATCATATTTCCCATGGTCAGGAGCCTGGTAGCATTCAGTATCGCTCTCTGCCTTTCGTAGATGGATGCCGCCTGGGAACCCACTATGGAGATGATCTCCTCCTCCTCCCTGGACAAAGGTAGATTTTTGAGATTCCCAGCACTGAGTATTCCGTGAAAAGCCCCTTCTGCCAGAATAGGGAAAGAGCAAAAGAAGCTTTTCTGGGGAATGACGCCTTCATCAGTTAGCCTCTTCTTAATTTTCTCACAGAGCTTATCCCGATCAAATATGTCCAGATCCAGAATAGGGATCTCCAGCCCTGAGGCTTTATCCCTGGTTGCTTTTTCCAGCCCCTGTATTACTGAAAGCCTTATCTTTTGATTTCTTTCGTCCCAGTCAAACCAGAATGAAAAATCCAGGGGCATAATCTTTTTAAGCTGTTCGAAAATGAAACCTGAAAGCTCTTCGAAATCATCTAAGGTTGAAAGACGAGAAGCTATCTGATGCAGGACCGAAAGCTGAGCAATCTTTTTTCTGCTCTGCTCTATATTATAGACATCATCGATGGCTATTGCCGCCTGGGAAGCAAAGGTGGAAATCAGTTTAAGATCCTCGGCATTAAAAACCTCTCCTGAAACCTTATTATTCAAGTTGATAACCCCTAAAATCTTTTCTTTGACTTTCAACGGCGAGCAGATCAAGGACTTGGTTTCATATTTTTCCCTGGATATTCTTTTGAAACGGGGATCTTTTTCTATATCCTCAACTAAAAGTGGCTGCCCCTTTTCTGCCACGTAGCCGGATACCCCTTTGCCTGACTCCAGTCTGGTATTCATTATAATCTCTTTATCCAGTCCGATTGCTGCCTTTATGGATAGATTCTTTGAATCAGGGTCCAGTAACATTATCGAGCCAGTTTTTGCCCCTATGACCTTAGTGGCTAAAGAAAGGATATTGGCTAACAGGTCTTCCAGGGTATCAGTAGAGCTCAAGGCTCTTCCCGCCTGATACAGGGCATTTAGTTCATCTACCCTTTTTTTAAGCTCCTCATTGGCATTTTTTAACTCTTCCAAAAGCCTTTTTCTTTCTGAATCAACTTTTCTTTTTTCCAGGCCTCTTTTGATCGCCCTTTCCAAATCCTGAAACTCGATCGGCTTGAGAAAATAATCATATGCCCCTTCCTCTATCGCTTGAATGGCCGTGTCCAGAGAACCATAGCCGGTCATCAGGATAACTAAGTTGTCCTTATCCTTTGACTTAGCTTTCCTTAAGATATCTACACCGTTCACCTTCGGCATTTTTATATCAGCTAATATCAGGTCAAAATTATTTTCATTTATTAGCCGTATAGCTTCCTCCCCATCCTGCACCGTTTCCACCTCATATCCGGAGTTAGACAGAAGAGTCTTCAGGCTTTCACACATCCTCAGCTCATCATCCGCCACTAAAATTTTTTCCTGGATTTTCCTTTTCATCTCAGGTCTCCCGTGGGCAAAATCAGGTTAAAGCAGGTTCCTTTTCTATCCTCTCTATTTTTGACCCTTATCTCACCCCCGTGCCTTTTGATTATCTCATTGGAGACCCAGAGCCCTAATCCTGAACCTTTATCTTTGGTGGTGTAAAAGGGCTCGAAGATTCGGGAAAGGTCTTTTTCCTCGATCCCTGAGCCTGTGTCCTTGAATTCTATTTCCAGCCTGTCATTCTCCATCCGGGCAGAGATTTTTATCTTTCCGCCTTTGGGCATAGAGTCCCTGGAATTCATCAAAAGATTTAAGAAAACCTGCCTTAACTCATCCGGAAAAACTTCTACCATTGGCAGGTTTGAAGCGATTTTTTTCGCAATCTGAATTTTATTCTTGGAAAACTGCTCTTCTACGAAAGCCAGGGTGTCTTCTAAAAGAAAACCGATGTCGGTCAGGGTCCTGGCCTCAGCTTTAGGATGGTAGAAATCCAGAAGCTGTTTGATAATGCGGGCTATACGATCTACCTCCTCTTTGACTACTTTCAAGTGAGACCAGGATTTGTCAGTCTTCTTCATGGACTGGGAAAGGATCGTCAGATAGTTCTTGATTATTCCCAGGGGATTATTAACCTCATGCGCTATTGCGGCTGAAAGCTGACCCAGGGCCGCTAATTTCTCTGCCTGAGCTAACTGTTGCTGGGTTTTATTAAGTTCTGAGTTTACCTTTTTTTCGCTTTGATAAAGAAGCGTATTCTCCACTGCCACTGCTACCTGATTGACCAGTATGGAGAGGAATTCCAGATCGTCATCTTTATAGGGAAGGCCCGAGACCTTTTCTGAAAGCAGGAGAATGCCTCTTAGATTATCTTTTATTACCAGCGGTGCCACTACCTCAGGTTTTAGCTGATTCTCTGACTTTAACTCTTCCGGATGAAACTTAAGTTCCTGTATTATCTCTCTCGTTAAGAGTGGTCTATTCTTGGTCACCAGGTAATTTGCCAGATTAGAGTCAAGCAAGAGGGCCCACTGATCTGGCATCTCTATTCCTTTGGATTTTGAAAAAGAAAGCGATTTATCATAGGGGGAGCTTTGAACTGAAATGAATGCCCCTCTGGCTTCTAATTGCTGAGCACAGGTAAGAAGAGTATTCTCCAGCAGAGAATCCAGGTCCAAAAAAGAATTCAACTGCCGGCTGAGTTCAAACACCGTGTGCAGGTCGAAAATTTTCTTTTTCAACCTGCGGTTCAGCTCGGTAAGCTCGTTAATTCTGGACTCAATTGCGGCTTTGAGCAGCCTCGCCGGGTCCTCTTTCTTATCCTCCCAGGGGTATTGGCTCATCTTTTTAAAACCTTGAAGTTTTACCTCAAATAAACAGGCTAAGGGTCTAAAATGCAAGAAAAAAAGGAAGTCGGGTGGAGTAAACTCCACCCCTACATGAAATAACCTATATATATAAATCGGCAGTAAAGATATAACTGATTACCTTATAGAAAGCCGTTTCTTAACATTTGACATCGCGCCGACTGGGGAACAATGAATTTCTACCTTCCTTTTGAAGTCCACGTAGAACAAGGGTTAGACCTCCTCAATAGAAAAGAATAGAGACGCATTCTATGCGTCTCTACAAACTGGCGTGTGTGCCGCCGATCGGTAGAACAGACATTCTTGTCTGTTCATAAATGCCAGACAGTAGGTCGGGCTGTCCCAGCCCTGATGGGACTGCCCGACAAATTCTTGAGTCGGATCGCCCCTACAACAGACGAACTCACCCTAAATCCCTCTCTTGAAAAGAGAGGGACTTTTCCCCCTTCTCCTTTTTAAGAGAAGGGCAGGGGATGAGTTTGAAATTAGATTGAAGGGAAGGTAGGTTGGGCTCTCCTAACTCTGATGGTACTGCCCGACAAATCCATGAGTCGGGTAGCTTGCGCAACCCGACCTACGACTGGCTTTACTTTGTGATATAAGTCATTTTTATCAGGATAGGTAAAAAAATCTATTTCTTCTAAAAAAAGCCTTGACATTAATAAGTATTTAGATTAATTAGAATTGGATATAGGACTACAGCTAATTAAACCATGCTGCTAAAGGAGGGGACTATGCGTTTGGTAAAGGTAATCTCAGTTATCCTTTTCCTTTTTTTATCCTCGCTCTATCATCCCAAGAATGCTACCTGCGAAGAGCTAAATAAGACACAAGACAGCATTTCATTAAACAAATGACCAATATTGAATTCGGCGAACTCTATTGTGCAGACTCCAAAGGAAAAAACAAATTCCTCTGAAAAAAGCCAAGCCAAGATTCTTAGAAAGCAAAGAAATACCCGTAGAATAAGTGGGGGAAAAATTGACAAAAAGAGTATTGCTGATAAAAGGAGTGTACAATCTTCAAGCATGCCGGGTTGGGTTACTATAATGAGTGAAGATTTTGAAGGCGTGTTTCCAAATTCAGGGTGGGACGTTTTCGACCATAACGGCTACCTGTACGGAGAGTATTACTGGGATGATGACTATTTTAGACCCTATGAGGGGAGCTGGAGCGCTTGGTGCGCGAGCGGAGGGCTTAATGGATGCGATCCGCCATACTGTAGTTATCCCGATAGCTGCGAGTCATGGATGGTGTACAGACCTTTCAGCTTGAAAAACGCTATTGATGCTGAGTTATTATTTTACTGGTGGCTCTGGTCAGAGCCTGGCAATGACGAATTCTGCTGGATGGCTTCACGAAACGACACCACGTATTATGGGGAATGCAGGAGCGGCAAGTATGGAGGGTTCTATTATGGAAATTTTGATTTGACTAATGTCTACGAAATAGGAAATCTATGTGGTCGGGATTCTGTCTGGATTGCCTTTATTTTTTTTAAGTAACAGCTCAATCACAGACACAGGAGCATTTGTTGACAATATAGTGCTCAGAAAAAATGTTATATACCCGGACCTAATCGTTCAAAGGATAACCCCTAGCAATTACTATCCAACAAGAGGGGACACGATCGCAGTAGACATGGTTATAAAGAATCAGGGAAATGCAGATGCCGACGACTTTTATGTTGGTCTTTACTATAATCCTTCTTACCCACCCGACATATACACCTATAAGGATAAGGTAATGCATGTCAATACCTTACATTCTACTGATACCTTGCTCGTCCGGTTCGAAAATGTTACCGCGGCTACACCAGGGACCTGGAATATGTATGGCTTAGTTGATTGCTACGGGCGTATCGATGAGAGCAATGAAACCAATAATGTCATAGGTCCGACGACTGTCCACTGGCTCGACCCGGGCCAGTTCCCGGATCTGGTAATTGAAGATGTCCAGGTAAGCGGCTATTGCCCATATGTAAACGAGTCCCTATATGTAGATGTGACCATCGCAAACAGGGGCGGCATGTCTGCTGATATGTTTGTTACCAATTTTTACTACAACCTAAGCAGTCGTCCACAATCTGGTTATGACTGCGAAGACTGCGATGATTGTTGGCTCTCGTATTGGGGCTTAGAGCCAGGCGAAAGAGAAACATTTACGTTCACGGTAAAGAATAATCCACCCTTTGGAACGACCTGGACGATGTGGCTTTGGGTCGACCCTGGTAACATCGTTGAGGAGACAAATGAAAACAATAATCTTGACTCTATAGAAATAGAATGGCATGACCTGCCAACTTTCAGGATTTCATCTATGACCCGGGATCAAATCATAAACAAAGGTTTGGAGTTTACTAATGTAAGATGGGTATGCCCTGTAATAAATGACACAGCCAGACATTGTAGCTTTGAAGCCGACTGGACTTCAGATTACGTTGTAGGGGTAGAATATAAGGGAGAAGCTTACGAATGGGGCAGTTTTGATGATACTCTTCAGTTTCGTTGCAATTTAGAAAAAGGACTGCGAGCTGGGTCACACCAAGATAATGACTGTCTTCCGGGCCGCACTGGCAATCCATCCTGGGCAACTGGCATAGATTGCTCTGGCCTGGTCACTAGGGCCTTTGGCATACCCACCAAGAAAAATACTTCTATGCTAATAGGTTACTGCGATTCCTTGAAAGGAGGATTTGAATATGTTCTCAGGGGGGATGCTCTGATCAAAAGAGAGATCCACACCTATTTATTTGACAGTTGGTCAAAAGATGATTCAATGCTTGTAGTCGAGGCAGGAGATTTTCGTGATGAGGATCCAGATGGCTCTTCTGAGGCCCGACTATGGAATCGTCCTAAATGGTGGTATGAGACCTATTTCGCCTTTAAATTTAAAGATGTGCCACTTATAATCGATAATAACCGATCAGGAGATGCCAATAGTAGTGGAAGAACAGATGTAGCGGATATCTACTATCTAGTTGGATACCTTTTCCAACATGGCGCAGAACCACACCCCCTCTGGCGGGGAAATAGCAATGGGGATTGTAAGGTAGATGTAGCGGATATTGTATATCTTGTTAATTATCTCTTCAAAGGAGGCCCTGCACCATACGATTGTCAACCGTGTGCAGGCTGGACTTGTATCTCTTATCCCTAGGAAATAAAATGATTAGAAATATTAAGATACCTTTTGGATAAACAAACTGATTAGGAATCTAAACCATTAATATCGAGGTGATACATGAAGGCCCATCCTAAAATAGTTGCGTTAACCTTATTTTTGATGCTGCCAACCCTGGGTATTTGTGCTGATAATACACCGCAGGGAACCTATGTGCCAAGGATTGTATTAACTGCTCCTTGGGGTAAAACAAATTTAAGGGTAAATAAAGTTCCTTCAGAACCTGGCACGTTTGGATTTAGAATTGATGAGGAAGGAATTGAACATGGCCCCACTGCTTTCACGATTGCACCTAATGGGGATATTTACATTGCGGACAACATAAATGACAGGACACAACATTTTAGCGCATCTGGACAGTTCATAAGTATAATCCCTAATGTAAGGGTAGGTTATGATTCTGGGTTACGCGTAGATAAAGAAGGAAACATATACACAGGTCATTTTTATACTCTTAATCCATATGTGAAAAAGTTTAATCCTCAAGGTAACTTACTAATTACTTATCCAGTAAGCAAAGACGACGAGATGGGCACGGACGACCCGGCTCATTGGGGTGGACAGGGAAATATTCTTGTTGACGATTCGGGCAGGATCTTCGTGCAGTACCTGAGAGGAAACTTTGAGTACAGCTTTCAGGTGGGAACAAAAGATGCAACCTTCGGTTCTGCCCAACAAAAAACCTCTTGGAAACAAGGGTTTTACGGGTTAACTGCAAATCTGCCAAACGGCAATCAGAGATATTCAGGGGATATTTTGGGGCTAGATTCTCTATATGAATACGAGATGGAAAAAGATGAAAAAAACGAGAATATCTCCATCATTACTAAGTATCAAAATGGCAAATTAGTTGGAACCTATACCCTGGACTGGAAACAGATCGAATGTCCGATCTTAACTGCTTTTAGCATGGGTGGTCGTCAGGTGTTTGACAAAGGAAACATATACGTTTTCTGTTCAGACAAAGAAGGAATCAAGATAATTAAATGGTCACCGGTGGGGGGCAGCAAATAGGGACTCAATAAATTTGTAGGGGCGGGTTTGAAACCCGCCCCTACGAAAGAATTAATCAGGCAAGCATCCTCTCCCGGATTAATTTAACCGGGATAGAGCCGTAGCTTAAAAGTTTATCGTGGAATTCTTTCTGGTTGAACTTCTCCCCTTTTAATTTTTTGTAATCATCTCTCAACTTCAGAATCTCTAATTTACCTATCGCATAGCTCATCGGTTGAGTCGGATCTTGTGAATATCTCTTAACCTCAGCTATAGCATTTACTCTTTCCAGCTTAGCCACATTGACTAACATATCAACCGCCTGGTCAAAAGTCATCTTTTTGGTATGAAGTTTCACGTCAATGACGACACGGCAGCCTCTCCAGAGCTGGTCTTTCAATTGAAAAAGCCTGGTTCGGATGTCAGTGTAATAACCCTGCTCATACATCATCTCCTCGCAGTACAATGCCCAGCCTTCAACAAACACGTTAGTGCCGAAAAGCCGCCTGACCTTGGAGTCGACGCGATTGGCTAAAACCAATTGCATGTGATGACCTGGATAACCTTCGTGCAGTGTAGTCACGACCGACTTGTGTATATTATGCCCCTGAAGCTGTTCCTCCTGCTTCTCAGCCGGAAGACTTGGATCAACCGGAGTGACCCAGTAAAAACCTTTTTGATTTTTCTCCAGAGGGGCAGGAGACATATAAGCCGCATAAGGGATAAGATGCCTGACAAATACCGGAGACTCGACCACCTCTAACTTTTCATTCTCCGGCAAGGTCACCAGCTCTCTGTCCTTCAGATAATTATGACTTTTCTGCATCTGCTCTTGATAAAAGCTCAAGAGATTTTCTTTTGTCGGATGAGATTTTCTAATCTCTGAAACGATTTTGGTCCAGTCTTTACCCGGGTCTATTCTTTTGGAGATTTTCTCCAGCTCTGCCAGAGTTTCTCTTATGACTCTTTCACCTATTTTAACCAGATCATTCGAATCGTAGGGAAGCTGATGATGGTTAGCTAAAAGGTAATCGAAGAGCTTTTTGCCGGCTGCAAAATCGCCTTTTGACACCGGTAAAATCTTCTCTTTCAGGAAATCATAATATGAATCAAAGCTTTTCTCTGCCTCCTGGGTTGCTTTTAAGATGGAGTTTTTCAGTTGAGGCACTTTTCCAGCAAATTCCGGAAGAGTGGATTTGAAAAAGAGTTTTCCCTTCAAAGCCGTTTCCATTCCGATCTCGGTCCAGAGCCGGGGAATTTTTCTGGCTTTCTTAAGGTTCTTTTCACCCTGTTTTAAGAAAGCGGGGATAAGCTTTAGCCTCTGCAAAAGACTTTTTCCTCTTTGGTCCGGCGAAGCAAAATCCCGGAAGATCAGGACGTTGCAGCCGGAAAGGACAAAACCAGGGAAGAAGCTGGCATCCCTTAAATGTCTCTGGTACTCCTTTTCGTATTTAACCTCAGTTTCTAAGCTGGAATGCAGGACCTTAAGGTCCAAAAGCTCATCCTCCGAAAGTTTTTCTTTTTTGGAATAAAATCTCTTTAATCTTTTTGCGTATTGGGTTAATTTCTGATGATAATTCTTTCTGGAGGCTGGTGAGAAGTTTTCGAATTGACCATCGTATTTATGGACTCCCGAATAAGTAGCTTCAACCGGATTTTCCTTCCAGCGGTACTCCAGAATTTGTTCGACTAAAGCTTGAAATTTCTTGTTCATATATTTCACCTCTATTTTTATGGAGACGCATTCGATGCGTCTCTACCCAGATTTTTCATAGAAAGAATGGAGGTCTGAAGACCTCCGCTACATTCCTCGTCTAACATCTTACTTCTCACGTCTTACTTTTTTTTAGCATTTCTTTCGCTTGATACATAAAAGCTTCCAGGCGGGTTAGCTCGCTTACGTCCTCCAATCCTTCATAAGCGATATCCAGCCAGGGGAAGTTGTGATATTCTTCGCGAATCTTCTTGGATATGGCGGAGACTACCGTTCCGGGCATACAGGTAAAGGGCATCGTGTTTATTACCCCGCAGAAACCTTTTTTAATGAAATCAATTGACTTCCCGACCGAGAGGATGGCTTCTCCTCCAAAGGAGTAGTGCAGGTAAGGGCTGGCAAGCTCTAAGATTTTCTCTACTGGAAGCTCATGCTCCCCTTCCAAAACCCCCCTCAGGTTTTCATAGAAAAATTCCTCGTCTTTTCTCTGCACCCGGTCTTTTAAAAAGGCTTTGAGATACTCTCCATATTTTTTTTCTGACAGGGTTTTCTTTTTATACATAAAATTAGTATAAAAAAACCACTCTGCCATCGGAGCCACCCTTACCTCCCCCCCCAATTTCTCAATCTTTTTGACTAAATCATGATTGGAAAACCTGTTTGTTCGGATGTATATCTCCCCGACTACACCGATCAACGGCTTCTTACCATCGCTTGAAGTTTTGACCTTAGCAAAGATTTCGTGGATATTTTGCGTGAGCTTCTCCAGATCCCCTTTTTTCTCAATCGCAGAACAGGTTTTGTTCAGACACTCCCAATAAGCTTTTTCGCTGTCCCCGGGATTTATCTCATAAGGTCTGGTCTTCCATAAAAGCTTATTCAGAAGGTCAACTGCAACTAAGCCTCTCCAGGCAGTTCGTTTGAAACGATCATCCAGATTCAAAATCTGGTCATAGGAGTCCTTAGAATGAGGAGAACAGATGGAAACATCCCTGTAACCTAACTCATCCAGGATCATTCGCTGGAGGTTCTGATATTGTCCGAACCTGCAGGGGCCATCTGCCTGGGGCATAAAGATAATTGAATTTTCCTTATCGAAATCCTGGCTCTGGACTAATTTGACAATGTCTCCTGTGGTCAGAACGCAGGGGTAACATTCCTTGCCGGAAGTATATTTCCTTCCCAGGACCAGGGTTTTCTCATCTGACTCCGGTATAACCTCAGCTTTCATACCGCATGCTCTGAAGGCGCTTCTTAAAGCAAAGGCATGCTCAGCCATATAAGGGATGTAGAGAACTTTTTTATTACCATTTGTGAAGATATAAGGCGCTTGCACTGGAGCTTTGCTTTCCTCTTCCCTGTAGCCTTTGAGACTGTCTAAGAATGCCTCACACCGGGTTACAATTCCGGCATCCGCAGAATGTTCGTCTAATTCTAACTGCAGAAAAGGTTTTCGGCCGAGGTTAGATTTGAAAAAATGAAGGATAAAAGAATCCGGCCCACATCCGAAATTTGTCACATATACGGGGAAAATGCCTGGAGTGTTCTTGATAAATTCGGATGCTGCTAAGATTTTCTGCCCGTATTTCCAGTACATATTCGGCATTACATAATTGTCTAAGGGAGACTTCAAAGGAACGAAATCCAGAGGCAGAGCAGTACATTTCAATTCTCTTAGTTTCTTAGAAAGCTCTAAACTTAAGAAAGGATCACAGGTATTATAAGGCCTGCCTACCACCACCATTGCTTTCTGCCCCTTTAAATCCTTCAAAATCTCCTCCCCTCTTAAACGGATTCTCCTGTAGAATTCCTCCTGACAATCCTCAGCCTTCTTGAATGCTTTCCTGAGTTTTAATTTACCGATCTTTAAATCCTGGCATAATTTATCCAGCTCTTTTAGTAAAGCAGTCCTCCCTTTTTGAAAGTGAACCGGCGCAGAAAGGAACTTAGTACCTCTGGCTTTGAAATCATAAGTGGCTTTGAGAATGTATGGAAGGGCTTGAACGTAGGGACAGCAGTAAGTCTCCATATCCGGCTGCTCTTTTTTCAGGTTGATCAGGCTGGGAAAGAGGATATAATCTACTCTCTTCTCGAAAAGGTTTTGAACGTGTCCGTGAGCAACCTTTATCGGGTAACAGGTCTCGGCTAAGACCGTTTCAACTCCCTGACGGATAATCCGTTTGTTGGTTTTGTCAGAAAGGACCACCTCATACCCTAAGTTCTCAAAAAGAGTTGCCCAGAAGGGGAAGAATTCATAAAAGAAAAGAGCCCTGGGAATACCTATCTTACCTTTTTTCTCAACTTGAGCAGCGTACTCCCGATGCAGTGTGAAAAGAATTCTCTCCCTTTCCTCGAACAGGTCTGGTAATTCTGATTTCTTAGAGCTCTTTTTCTCCACATCATATTTTTCGCACCTGCTTCCGTAGTAAAGAGGCTTTTGGTCTTCCACCAAGACTTTCTTGATCTCACAATGATTAGCACAATCCTGACATTCAAAGGTTTCGATCTGGTAATGCTTCTTTGAAAGATCAAACCCTTTGAAATTACTCCTTTCAGACTCGTTACTCTCCTGGGCTAAGATAGCTACTCCGATAGCACCAGTGACATCATGATGAGGCGGAACAATTATCTTTTTACCTAAGACTTTTTCAAAAGCCGCCACCACACTCTTATTCCAGGCAACCCCTCCCTGAAAGAAGATCCTTTTTCCTATTTTTTTCTTGCCAACTACCTTATTCAAGTAATTGTAAACGATGGAATATGCCAGCCCAGCCACCAAATCATCTTTAGGAATCCCTGACTGCTGATGGGCATTCAAATCAGATTCCATAAAGACGGTGCATCTCTCCCCGCAGTTCACCGGAGAATCAGCCTGCAGAGCTAATTTCCCGAACTCCTCTTCGATCTTTATGTTTAACTTCTCTGCCTGCTCCTGAAGAAATGAGCCAGTTCCTGCTGCGCATACTTTGTTCATCTCGAAATCGACGATGATTCCATTATCTAAGCTTATATATTTAGAGTCTTGTCCCCCTATCTCAAAGATGGTATCCACTGAAGGATCAAACTCGACAGCCGCTCTTGCCTGGGCGGTTATCTCGTTATAGACGATGTCTGCACCCACGAAATCACCGGTCAGGTATCTCCCTGAACCGGTTGTCCCCACTCCTAAGATTTTTACTTTATCCCTCACCTCATTCCCGACCTCTTCCAGTCCTCTTCTCACCGCTTCGATCGGCCTTCCTTCAGTCATCAGATACCTTCTGGAAAGCACCTTCTTGTTTTCGTCGATGACCACTACGTTGGTGGATAATGAGCCTACATCTATGCCTAAGTAAGCTGGTATTTCTTTACCTTCTGGAACCTCAAAGCCCTGAGTGAGTGAATAATATTTTGTCTCAGGATTATTGAAATAAAGTTTTTCTTTTCCTTTTTGAATCTTAGGAGTAGAGAGGTATGACTTGAGGTAAGCCAAATCTTTGAAACCGTTTGTTCCTGTTTTATCTTCAAAAATACTCAGAGCCGCACCTATTGCGCCCATCTCCGCATAAAATTCAGGGATCACCAGCTCGCCTTCGGCGAGTTCAAATACGTCCTGGAAAGCTTTCACCATCCCGGCATTAGCTGCTACACCACCCTGGAACGAGACCTTCTTTTTTAGTTTTTTACCCTGCGCAATGCTTGATTTGAAATTCCTCGCCATAGCATAACATAACCCTGCAACAATATCATAATCCGGGGTGGCTATCTGCTGAAGATGAATCATATCAGATTTGGCAAAGACACTGCATCTACCGGCTATTCTGGGTGGATTTTTAGACTTCAGGGCTAACTGTCCAAATTCGTCTTCGATATTTATCTTGAGTCTCTTAGCCTGCTGGTCTAAAAAGGAGCCAGTCCCAGCCGCACACAGGGTATTCATTGAGAAATCTTCTAAAAGCAGAGACCCGCTCTTGCTGTCTTCCTTCAACAAAAGAAGCTTGGAGTCCTCCCCTCCCATTTCGATTACTGTTCTTACTTCTGGATGAAGTAACGAAGTGGCTTTGACCTGAGAGATAACCTCATTGATAAACCTGCCCCCTAAAAGTTCCGCCGCCAGCTTCCCCCCTGTTCCGGTAGTTGCGACCCCGGTTATTTCCTTTGGGTCGAAACTTTGTCCTATGGATCCAAAATCGGAAAATAATTTTTGTAGTTCAGCTAAAAGAACCTTAAACGGCTGCCCCTCGCCCCGGGTGTAGGAATGGTAAAGGATTTGTTTTGAATTGCCCTCACGTCCTTCTGGGGACAGAAGGACGATCTTAACCGAAACCGAGCCTATGTCTATCCCTAAATAATGCTTTCTATCCATCTTTTCCTCAGTGAACTTTTCAAATTTACCCCCGGTGTCACCCTTAGCTGCAAAAATCAGATTATTATACGACAGTATGACTCTTTTGTAAAGTGTTTTTTAATTCTAAGTTTCAGCTAAATGACAATATGTATCCGGAAAAAGAAAAAAAGTATGTAGGTCAACCATGTCCCTTACGGGGACTGGTTGACAACCCATCTCAAAAGTTGATTTATTATCTATTTGTTAAGCAGGCTTCGCCATGCTTGACCTACTAGATTACGTGACCTACTCTTACTAAAAAAGCAAGAGCAAGCTCTTGCACTCCAAGGTTAGTTCAAACCTCTCCCTAATCCTCTCCTTTCAAAGGAGAGGAAATAACGCCTCCTTCTTTGATTCATCATTCGTCATTTTCTTGTATCTGTTATCTTTCATTTGTCATTTGTTAAGTAGTCGTTCTCCAATAAACTATTGGCTTTCTCCTACATTTTTTAGTCTATGAACCCATTCCTTGCGGTAACCCCACGTTGCCTTCAACGTGGATAAGTGATCTAATTTATTTACATCAAGCAGGTTAGTCATCAAGAAATATTCATGCCATTTTGCCTTTTTCTGGCACAATTGTTGCACAAAAGATTTCTGAATCATCTTAAAAATTTAACATTACTCTAAGGGGGGACATAAATAATGAGAAGAAGAGGAGAAAAAAGCCTTTTAGATAAAATAGTAAGCTGGGCTTTCTGGTGCTTATGCGGAATTATCTTTTTCATAATATTTTTGACTCTGGTCCAGTGCTCCATAAATAAGCCCTCAGCTCCGAGCTGGAACAGCCGCTATAATCTTCCTTTGCTTTTGAAATCTTACGATATGAGAACCCTGATTGAGAAAATCGACGACCCGGCAATAAGACTTGATTCACTGGGCAACCCGGGAATATATATTCAAAAAGACATCGATACCATCTGGATAAAGGAGAACTTGGAGCTTTCTCCTTTATCCGAGGTTTTCAAGGATACTGTCGGAGAGATACCTTTTATCTCTGCTGACACTCAGAAAACTGATCTCTTTTTGTCTGATATCTATCCTGGACCAGGGGGAGTTATCCCCCCCCTCAGTTACAGAATCGATGTGAGCTTTCCCCAATTGACCGACCTTCAGCAACTCAGTATACGAAGAGGGATAGCCCGGCTCAAGGTTGAAAACCATATGGGAGTAGATTTGGATTCGTTCTCAGTAGAATTGGTGGACTCGGTTTCCGGTACCCCTCTATCAACCATAATATTTGAGTCCGGCATAAAGAAGGATAGCACTAAAACAAGAGATTTTGACCTTTCAAATAAATCAATATCTTCCAAACTCTCCGGGAATAGCAAAGGGCATACTCCAGGAGACACCGTACTAACCCTGGCAGATAAATATCTCGGTTTCAGCCTTTTCTTTCCCGATACTGTTTTTGCTCGTTCAGCCACTGCTAAGATCCCGGTTATCAATCTTTCTAAGACTCAGGCAATCGGACTCCCAACCCAGAACATCATTAACTCAGCCAGGATCAAAAGCGGTAATTTATATCTACAGCTTTATAACCGAACCAATCTTCCAGCCAATCTTACAATTCTTTTACCGGATTTAACTTCTTCCGGCTCGCCTCTCTCCTTAACCAGACATATAGGCACTTTGAGCTTTTTAGATCTGACTATTCCTTTAAGCGGCTATACTTTTCAGCCATCAAGTCAGAACATCGACCTGGAAATAAGAGGACAAACTGAAGGCAGCGGGGAAAACTTTGTCGCCATCAGCAGTTCAGATTCCATCTCTATATCTGTTTCCTCAGATACAATCCTCTTCTCCTCTCTTTCCGGGATAATCCAGCCAACCTTAGTTCAAATCGACCCAATGCAGGTAAACCTGGATCTGCCCCAGGGACTTTCCTCAGTCTCTCTAACTGATGCGGTACTTGATTTAAAGATAAAAAACGGTGTTGGCTTCCCCGGCTTTTTAGATTTGAACCTGAACGGAGAAGATGGTCAGTCTCTTTTGATAAGTGGACAGATAGAGCAAGGCGTACCTGACAATCCAATAACCACTGTTCTGAGAGAAAATAATCTGAGCAGTTTCTTAAATCCGATACCTGAGCGGATAAGCTTGACCGGACAGGCAACCTGCGGGGATGGGATAACTACGGGAAGGGTGACCGAAAACGATTTCATCTGCGGAGAGATAATCTTGAGTTCTCCTTTTGAGTTTGTGCTGGATTCGACCAGGATACAAATAGACCCTGACTCAAATTCCCTCCAAGAAGATTTAAGAAATGGATTGAACGATAGAGTCAACCTGGCAAAAATCTATCTGGATTTGGAAAATCATCTCCCCATAGGAGCAGAAGTCGAGCTTTTCTTCAGCCGGGATTCAGCCACTCTTTATACCAGCCCGCAACTTTTCATCGGTCCGGTATCGATTAATCCCGCACTGATTGATAGCTCAGGTCTGGTCATAAATCCCGTTAATACAGAAAATGTCATCCAGTTAAATAAAAATGACCTGCAGGTTTTTCAAAACCTGCCTTTCTATACCGGAGGCAGAATCACCTTTCAGGGAACCAATGGCAATAAAATCAAATTTTTATCCACGGATTATATTCAGATCAAATCGCACTTAGAGCTGGAGGTGAAAAATGGTGGTTAGAAGCTTTGTGCCGGCACCATTGAGCAGGATTATAAAAGGAATTATTCTGGCTATTATTCTTCTCCTTTTGTGGGCTGATACTTCAGCCCCTCTGGGTTTATCCAATGCCCGGAGCCTGGGTTTAGGAGGAGCATATACGGCTTTAGCCAGAGGAAATGAGGCTCCTCTGTGGAACCCGGCAAATCTGTCTTTTATAGACAACCGCGGCTTCAGCCTAAACCTTTTTTCCCTGGGTGCCTTTGTAGAGAATAATGCCTTCAGCTTGAAAAATTACAATGCCTATAATGGTAAATTCTGGGATGATCAGGATAAAGATAATATTTTGAGTCTGGTTCCATCCTCCGGTTTGAATCTGAATGCTCAGGCAGAAGCATCCGCTCTGGGACTGTCAATCGGCTCTTTCTCTTTAGTGAGTTATGCCTTGGGTGTTTCAGATCTGAGTTTCCCAAAAGATCCATTTGAACTTCTCCTTGTCGGGAATCAGATGAACGATACGGTCAGCCTGAAAGGAACTTCTGGTGAAGCCTATGCTTATGCTGCTCTATCTTTCTCTTTTGGCAAATCAATTTTACGAAAAGGGGAAAAAGAAATCGGTATAGGGGTAAACTTGAAATATCTGCAAGGCATAGTTTACCAGAAGGTAATGAAAGCTTCTGGCGAAGTAAGAATTCAGGAAACCGGGATGGAAGGCCAGTCCGACCTTATCCTTAATTCAGCTATGGGAGGAAAAGGTTATGGTCTGGATTTAGGAATTGCTGCAAAGCTGAATAGAAAATGGACGGTTGGTTTATTCTTTTCAAATCCAATCAGCCGGATCAAATGGGATAGGAAAACCGAGGAGCGAGGTTACCAGTTTCAGATAGACTCGCTCAACCTTTCCAATTCGGGAAACGATTCTGTGTTTTTAAGTGAAGATTACCAAAAAGACATTGACCCTTTTATTACCCACTTACCTTTAACAGCTAAAGCAGGTATTTCTTATCAGGCAAAAAAGATTCTGATAGCCTTTGATTGGGAGCAGGGTTTTGAAAACGGACCTGGAGTTTCAAAAACTCCTCGGCTTTCCTTGGGAACCGAGATAAAGTTCCTGAGTTTTTTACCTTTGAGAACAGGCCTCTCTTTAGGTGGCAGAGAAGGCTTCTCTTTAAGCGGCGGTTTTGGACTGGATTTTGGATTGATATTTCTTGACCTGGGGATAGTCAACAAAAACGCTTTATTGCCCAATAATAGCAAAGGAGTCGGACTTTCTCTGGATTGCGGGCTGAGATTTTAATCTGTGAAATTATTTTTGAGAATAGATTTGAATTACTGGAGGCATGATGGCAGAGACTTTAGATGCCAGAGAACTAAAAAATGAATCCGGCAAAACCGGACAGGAGAACGTCAAGGATAAAATCGACAAGGAGAGAATTCAAAGAGTAAAGAAACATTTCCTCCCTTCCTGGATGAGGGGAACACAAAACCCAAAGCCGAAACTTTCCTCCGAGCAATAGAGGAAAGTTTCCGCAGGAAAAAAAGTCGCCAAGAGGGAAACCAGGGGATGATCCCAAGACCTCTGCTCACACCCCCCAGAGGAAATCATCCCCTGAAGTTGTCAAGCAGCGCTCCCGCAATAATCTTGGCGACTTTTATTTTTGGTAAGTCGGGCTGTTGAAGACTGCCCGACTTACTATTTATTTTTGATTTATGTGTTTGTAGGGGCGTATTGCAATACGCCCTTATACCCCAGAAAACGTAGGGGAATCCCTCGTGGGCTCCCGAAAAACGGGAGGGGGCAAGCCCCTCCCCTACGAACTGCTCAACGAGGATGTTATCATCCTCGTCATTTTTACTGCTGGATGATAACATCCAGCAGGAGCTAAAAGGGGCGACCCGCCGGGTCGCCCCTACCAGGTTCTTTGCTGGTCGTTGGTCTCCTGACCAACGACCCATTCTATTATCATAAACCAACGAAAAGCAAAGCTGAAGTCTTCACCAGGATCCTGTGGACAAGACCTTGACGGCCTTGCCCTGAATACCTGGGCGAGGCAACCTCGCCCCTACAAAACATATTCGTCATTCGTCATTAGTCATCCGTCATTTACCTTATTTTTCATCTTTCATTTTCCTTTTTCTGTTTTCTTTATCCGTCATCAGTCATTTGTCATTCGTAATTTTTTTACTTAATCATTGACAGCGAAACATTTTTGTATAAATTAACCTTGAAACATAGGGGTGCTTGTTTTTCTCGTATGAGGAGGACAGGCTGAGAAAAACCCTTAGAACCTGATCTGGGTAATGCCAGCGTAGGGAAAATTACTCCATCGATAGACCTAACCGTTACCAGATCAGGTAACGGTTTATTTCTTGTCATTGCGAGGAATTCCCTGCTGGGACGACGAAGCAATCCGTTGTTTGTATTCGAGGTGATGTCAGGAGTTACCTCCTGACACTGAGAGTGGTCGTTAAGCTGTCAGATGGTAACATCTGACAGCACGAAAACCAGATCAGGTGGCGGTTTATCTTTTTTATTGTCATTCTGAGGGAGTCC
>JALHSU010000001.1 GCA_022865345.1 Candidatus Zixiibacteriota bacterium | reverse complement strand
CTAAGATACCGTTCGGTATCAGACGATCCTGTTAACGGACCGGGCGAACTAATCTACAAACCAGGCTTTAGTGCCTTGGGGCAGAAACAGTTTCATCCCGGTCCGTGGAATAATAACTTCTCTAAGTATAAAATACAAGGGCAGAACATTGTTCTGTCCTGATTTACATATGTAATGCGTTTTCGCAACTCCTAAACTTTCCCTTGACTTGGGTCTTAAAAACATTAAATTTTGCGGTGAATGGCCACAAGGATAAAGAGTTCAAGGGATCAAGGGTTACAGAGGAAATGAAACCCATGCTCAAACTCGGTGATAAAGAGGTCTATTCCATCATTGAAAACTCTTTTAAAATAGATGGTGGAGCTATGTTCGGAGTAGTTCCCAGGGTCATCTGGGAAAGGCTGATGGTCCCGGATGAGCGGAATATGATTACCCTGGATTTGAATCTCTTACTGGTTAAATCAAATGGCAAGAATATCCTGATCGATACCGGCATGGGGAATACTCTGAATGAAAAACAAAAGAAGATATACGGGGTCGAAAAGGAATCCAATTTAGAAAAGAGTCTTTCCGATATCGGGTTGACAACTGAGAGCATCGACTTCGTCATCCTTTCGCATCTCCATTTTGATCATGCTGGTGGGATTGTCGGACTAAACTCAAAAGGTGAAAAAGTTCCCCGATTTCCTAAAGCAAAGTATATAATTCAGTCAGAGGAATGGAAATATGCGCTTCAACCGGATGAGAGAACCAAAGCTACTTATAGCGTGGAAAATTTCAGGGCGTTAGAGGAGCTCGGAGAAATAAATCTGGTGAGTGGAGAAAAGGAGATAGTACCTGGGATCAAGGTGAAATTAACTGGTGGGCATACCAAAGGACTGCAGGTGGTTTTTATCCAGGGGGGCGGAGAAACGATAGTTTATCCCAGCGACATAATTCCAACTGTCTCGCATCTAAGAGTGCCGTATGTTGCTGGTGTTGATATTTACCCACTGGAAGTGATGGAAACAAAAAGAAAGCTAATCAATGAATGTCTACAGAATAACTGGATGATTGCATTCGACCATGAGATCGACCCTAAGGTGTGTCGCCTGGAAAAAAAGGATGATAAGATAGAAGTCAAAAAGGTTCCAATTTAAAAAAGGTGGTTTATGTCCTTAGAGAAAAAAATCGAGGAGTTAAAAAAGAAAAGAGCAGAAGCCAAATTAGGCGGCGGCACCAAAAGGATAGAGGAACAGCATAAAAAGGGGAAGCTCACAGCCCGTGAAAGGCTGGACATTCTCCTGGATGAGGGAAGCTTTGAGGAATTCGATATGTTCGTTATGCACCGCTGCAGCGATTTTGGCTTGGATAAACAGAGGATTTTCGGGGATGCGGTGGTCACCGGGTATGGAACAATTGAAGGAAGACTGGTGTTTGTCTTCTCTCAGGATTTCACCACATTTGGCGGTTCTTTATCTGAAGCCCATTCAGAGAAAATCTGCAAGATCATGGACCTGGCAATGAAAGTAGGTGCCCCGGTTATAGGTCTGAACGACTCAGGTGGTGCCAGGATTCAGGAAGGAGTAGTAAGTTTAGGGGCTTATGCCAATATTTTTTTGAGAAATACTTTAGCCTCAGGAGTCATCCCACAGATTTCGGTGATCTTAGGTCCCTGTGCTGGGGGTGCGGTCTATTCTCCTGCGATTACCGATTTCATCCTGATGGTCAAGGGGACAAGTTATATGTTCGTCACCGGCCCTTCTGTCGTGAAGACAGTCACGCACGAAGAAGTGAGCTATGACGAGTTAGGTGGTGCTCTTGTTCACTCTACCAGGAGCGGAGTGTCTCATTTTGCCTGTGAAAACGAGGCTGAAACGCTCCTCCAGACCAGGAAGCTTTTCAGCTTTATCCCGCTTAACAATATGGAAGACCCTCCGGACAAAGAATGCACTGACCCGATTGACCGGATGGACGAGGAGCTGAATTTCATCGTTCCGGAGGAGCCAACTAAACCTTATGATATAAAGGATATAATCAAAAGAGTGGTGGATGATGGGGATTTTCTTGAAGTTCATAAAGATTATGCCCAGAATATAGTGGTGGGTTTTGCACGCTTAGGTGGAAAATCTGTCGGCATCATAGCCAACCAGCCTGCGGTGTTAGCTGGGGTTCTGGATATAGACTCAGCCATCAAAGGAGCAAGGTTCGTAAGATTCTGCGATGCTTTCAACATACCTCTGGTAGTCTTCGAAGACGTGCCCGGGTTTTTACCGGGGACTGTTCAGGAGTTTGGAGGGATCATCAAGCATGGGGCAAAACTTCTGTATGCTTTCAGCGAGGCAACTGTGCCCAGGTTGACAGTCATCACCCGCAAAGCCTATGGAGGGGCTTATGACGTGATGAACTCCAAGCATATAAGAGGGGATATAAACTATGGCTGGCCCACTGCGGAAATTGCAGTGATGGGTCCCAAAGGTGCTGTGGAGATTATCTTCAAGAAAGAAATAGCAGAATCTCCGGATCCGGAAAAGGCGACTGAGGAAAAGCTCAGGGAATTCGTGGAGAAGTTTGCCAACCCTTACATTGCGGCGGAAAGAGGTTACTTGGATGACGTGATTGAACCTAAAGAGACTCGTCCCAGGCTGATTAAAGCTCTGTCGATGCTGGAGACAAAGAAGGATTCCAACCCACCAAAAAAACACGGGAATATACCGTTGTAAGAAAAAGTTCAAAGGTTTAAGGGTTCAAGAGTTCAAGGGACAAAAAAGATTATCGTAGCGCGAGGCTTTTAGCCTCGCAATGCGACCCTGAAAGGGTCGCGCTACGAACTAATATACTATGTTCAAAAAAATTCTTATAGCCAACCGCGGTGAAATTGCAGTCAGGATTATCCGGGCTTGTAGAGAGTTAGGGATTAAGGCGGTAGCGGTTTACTCCGAAATAGACCGGAAAGGATTACACGTGCGGATGGCGGATGAAGCTTACCTCATCGGTCCTTCACCCTCCACGGCCAGTTATCTCAACATGGAAAAGTTGATTGAGGTGGCAAAAAAAGCCGGTTGTGAAGGGATTCATCCGGGTTACGGTTTCCTTGCGGAGAACTCCACCTTTGCCCGGAAAGTGGAGGACGAAGGGCTGGTTTTCATAGGTCCACCTGCCTCAGCCATTGAACTTTTAGGGGATAAAATGGCTGCCAGGAAAACCATGAAAAAAGCAGGGATAGAAGTCGTGCCAGGGACAGAGGAGCCTTTAGAATCTGAAGAACAAGGACTCAGGATAGCTCGAAAAATAGGTTTTCCAATTTTGATTAAGGCCGCAGGAGGTGGTGGAGGAAAGGGGATGAGAGTCGTAAGACAAGAAAAAGATTTGAAAGAGGCGATGAGAGCCTGTGCCTCTGAAGCCAAATCCGCTTTCGCGGATGCCAGGATTTATATCGAGAAATATCTGGAAAAGCCAAGACACGTGGAGATTCAAATCCTGGGAGATAAATTCGGAAACGTGATACATTTAGGTGAAAGAGAGTGCTCTATCCAGAGACGACATCAAAAGGTGATCGAGGAATCTCCTTCGCCCATCGTGGATGAAAAGATGAGAAAGAAAATGGGTGAGACTGCAGTCAAGGCGGCTAAAGCGGCTGGATACTATAATGCCGGCACAATGGAGTTTCTGGTCGACTCTGATAAGAATTTTTATTTCCTGGAGGCAAATACCCGTCTTCAGGTAGAACATCCGGTTACCGAAATGGTCACCGGGATCGACATAGCCAAAGAGCAGATGAAGATCGCATCTGGTTCACCTCTGAGTTACAAGCAAGAGGATGTTTCTTGGAAAGGTGCGGCTATTGAATGTAGAATCTATGCGGAGGACCCAGAAAACAACTTTCTTCCGTCAACTGGGCTGGTATCTTACTATGAAGAGCCGGCTGGTCCGGGTATCAGAGTTGATGCTGGTTTATACGAGGGTTGTGAAATCCCTATCTACTATGACCCTATCATAGGCAAATTGATCGCCTGGGGTGTCAATCGTGACGAAGCTATCCAGAGGATGAAAAGAGCTTTATCCGAATATCATATTTCAGGCGTGGCTACCACCATACCTTTTCACATCCAGGTGATGGACAACGAAAAGTTCAAACGCGGAGAGCTGTCCACCCATTTTATCGAGGAAGAGTTCAGTCAAGGGGTTAAAGTGACACTTGAAGAAGACGAGTTGAAGATGGTGGCGTTGTTTGCGGCATTAGCGGAATATCAAAACAAAATAATGGTTCAAAGGTTCAAAGGTTCAAGGGTTCAAGGAGAAAAAATAAAACATAATCCGTGGAAGATGGAAGGAAGAAGGAGAGGTTTGAGAAGATCTGAGTTCTGATTTTTTCGTAGGGCATGGCTTTAGCCATGCAATTGGTTCGGGAATTTCAATTCCCGAACCAACGAAGATTCCGTAGGTCGGGCTTTATGCCCGACGGCAAGATGCTTAAAGTAACACTTTAGGGATATTATGAAATATGTTGCCGAAATAGAAGATAAAAGCTATCAAATAGATATAACTGAGACTGATGGAAAGTTAGAAGTGAAACTGGATGGGAAGCCGGTATCAGTTGATTTCTCTCAAGTCAAACCTCCAAACTTCTTCTCTTTTTTGGTAGACAATAAATCTTTCGACGTGGAAATAATAAAAAATTCTGAGTCTTACTGGGTTAATCTGAACGGGAGAAAATATGAATGTGTTTTAGAAGACGAGAAGCTTTCCAGACTCAAAGATATTGCTGGTTTTAAAAAAGAGATTGTGCACGAGAAGGAGCTTAAAACTCCAATGCCGGGTCTGGTTCTGGCAATTGAGGTCAAAGAAGGAGACCTGGTTAAAACGGGACAGGGTGTTGCCATTGTCGAGGCGATGAAGATGGAAAATGAATTAAAGGCAAAATTCGATGGCAAGGTGAAAAAGATTAAGGTGAAGCCAGGACAGGCAGTGGACAGGGATGAAGTTTTGGTGATATTTGAATAAAAAGACGTTTTTCGTGACCGTTGTTCGTGAGCATTTTTCGTAGCGCGACCCTTTCAGGGTCGCATTGCGAGACCGTAACGTTCGACCTTCGTGTCGGACGAGAGAGATTGTCATTGCGAGGAATCCCGCCGGAGGCGGGATGACGAAGCCCAGATGGGCTTCGCCCCCTGCGGGGACTCGCAATGACATCTTAAAAAAAGAGGTTCATGATTGGAAAAAGATAAACGGAAATTTCTCACCAGCTCAAACATTCCCATTAATGAGCTTTATACACCGGAGGACCTTGCAGATTTCGATTACACAAGAGACTTAGGTTACCCAGGCAAATATCCTTTCACCCGCGGGGTGCAGAAGGATATGTATCGTGGCAGGCTCTGGACGATGAGGCAGTATGCCGGTTTCGGGACTGCTAAGGAGACTAATAAAAGATTCAAATATCTCTTAGACCACGGTCAGACCGGACTGTCAATTGCCTTTGATCTTCCAACTCAGATTGGGTATGATTCTGACCATCCGCTATCTTCAGGCGAAGTTGGGAAAACCGGGGTTGCTATTAATACGCTCAAAGATATGGAGATACTGTTTAATGGAATACCCCTGGATAAAGTCAGCACCTCGATGACCATAAATGCCACGGCGTCTATTCTTCTGGCGATGTATGTGGCTTTAGCTAAGAAACAAAATGTCCCCTTGAACCTGCTCTGCGGAACGATTCAAAATGACATCTTAAAAGAATATATTGCTAGGGGAACATATATCTTTCCACCCCGTCCCTCGATGAGGCTGACCACTGACATTTTCAAATATGCTAAAGAAAACCTGCCTAAATTCAACCCGATAAGTGTTAGCGGTTATCACATAAGAGAGGCTGGAGCAACTGCGGTTCAGGAGATTGCTTTTACTTTAGCCAATGGGATAACTTACGTGCAGGAGGCGATCAATTCGGACATAGACGTGAATGATTTTGGTAAGAGGGTTTCATTTTTCCTGAATTCCCACAGCAACTTTCTTGAGGAGATAGCCAAGTTCAGAGCCGCAAGAAGGCTCTGGGCAAGAATTCTGAAGGACAGGTTCGGTGCTTCTGAGGATGCATGTAAATTCAGATTCCACACTCAGACTGCTGGATGCACACTTACTGCCCAACAGGCAGAAAACAACATCATCCGGGTAACCTTGCAGGCGCTTTCTTCAGTTTTGGGAGGCACTCAATCTCTGCACACTAACTCAATGGATGAGGCTTTAAGCCTCCCCTCAGAAAAGGCGGCACAGATTGCTCTGAGAACCCAGCAGATAATAGCTTATGAAAGCGGGGTTACTGATACAGTCGATCCTCTGGCTGGTTCTTATTTTATCGAGTCACTTACCAACAGCCTGGAAGCAGAGGCAAAAAAATATATAGATTATATCGAAAAAAACGGTGGGGCATTATGGGCAGTTGAATCTGGATATTATCAGAAAGAGATCCAGAGAAGCGCTTATGAATACCAGATGATGGTAGAGTCAAAGGAGAAAATAATTGTAGGCGTGAACAGGTTTGAGACCGAGAGGGCAAAGAAGCAGACCAAAAAGCTTTTCAAGGTGAGCAAGAAAGGAACCCAGGAACAGATAAAGAAATTAAAAGAGGTAAGAGTAAAAAGAGACAAAAATAAAGTAAAAGAATCGCTGGATGAATTGAGAAACAAAATCAACACCAATGAAAATCTGATGCATCCGATTATTCAGTGTGTGGAGGCTTATGTCTCAATCGGAGAAATCTGCCAGGTGTTAAAAGATGCCTGGGGAGAGTATGAACAAAAGATAATAATCTAAGAAAGGGTTCGAGGAGTCAAAAACGTAGCGCGAGGCTTTTAGCCTCGCAATGCGACCCTGAAAGGGTCGCGCTACAAAAGGATAAGAATTATGAAAATAGAAAAAATCGAACATATCGGGATTGCGGTTAAAAGCATCAAAGATGCGATGAAATTTTATGGAGACATTCTGAATCTCGGTCTCTCAGAAATAGTGGACGTGCCGAACCGGAAGCTCCGGATTGCCTTTATCGAGCTTGGTGGGACTAAGTTAGAGCTTTTAGAGTCGATGGGGGAAGGAAGCGTCATCAATAAATTTATCCAGAAAAAAGGAGAAGGGATTCATCACGTCTGCTTTGAGGTAGAGGATTTTGATAAAGTCATTTCTGAATTAAAAGGTAAAAATGTCGAGTTTGTGGATGAACCCCGGATTGGAGCTGAAGGTAAGAAAATCGTTTTCCTACAGCCGAAAGGTGCATTCGGGGTGTTGATTGAGTTGAAGGAAAAATAGGATGCAAGGATTCGAGGAGTTAAGGGTTCAAGTGTCTGTAGCGTTGCCACTCCCGTGGCAACGAATGTTCGTCCTCACGGGAGTGAGGACGCTACAAAAAATAAAAAGAGAGGAACATTATGGGTCTTTTTGAGAAGATGGAGGAGCACGGGCACGAGCAGTTGATCTTCTGTTATAACCAGCCCACCCATCTGAAAGCCATAATCGCCATTCACGATACCACCCTGGGTCAGGCGGTAGGTGGGTGTAGGCTCTGGAAATACACTTCAGAGGAAGAAACGATCCAGGATGCGCTGATTTTGTCTGAGATAATGACCTATCAGTCTGCCATCTCGGATTCGGACACCGGGGGTGGGAAGATAGTATTATGGCATGATTTTGAGGAAGAAACGGATGAGGCCTATTATAGGGCATTAGGAAGGTTTGTCGAGGGCTTGAAAGGTAGGATCGTTACCTATCCGGACTTAGGCACTGATACGCAGGAGATGAAGTATGTCCGGAGAGAGACTGAGCACGTCCTTTTCTATGAGATTTCTTCAGGCTTGAGAGCAGAAAGCTCAGAGCTTACTGCTTATGGGGTTTACTGGGGGATGAAAGCCTGCGTCAAGGAGCTTTATGGTGTGTCGTCTTTAGATGGTCTCACCGTGGTAATTCAGGGAGTGGGAAGTGTTGGCAGGATATTAGCTGACTACCTTAAGCAGGAGAAAGTGAAGCTGGTGGTAACTGATCTGAATTATGATTCGATCAAAAAGGTTCAGGATAAATATCCGGATACCACAATTACCAGACCAGAGGAGATACTTACTTACAAATGCGATATCCTCTCCCCATGTGCGCTTGGTCCTGTCTTCACTAAACAGAATATCGACCTGCTCCGCTGCAAGATTATAGCTGGAGGTGCCTATAACGTGCTGGAGAATTCTTCTCTGGCTGAGGAGCTTTTCAAAAAGGGAATACTGTATGCTCCGGATTTTGTGATCAACAGCGGTGAGCTTTTCCTGACTGCGGATGCCTTAAAGATTTTGTCCAGGGAAGAAGCCTTAGCTTCAGCCAAAAAAATCTATGACATCATGGCAAAAGTGTTAGCCATATCCAAAAGGGAGAAGGTCTCGCCTTATCAGACGGCTTACAAATTGGCCAAGGAGAGGATAAAAAAGGTGGGAGATATTAAAAACATTTTGTGCTGTATATAACAAAAGTTTAAAAGCTCAAAGGCTCAAAAGTTCAAGGGAAAAAATAAAGGAAAAAAGAAGAGGGCAAAAGGTTCAAAGCCACTTTAGTGGCGTGGAGAAACCTGACTGAAGTCAGTTAGAATACCACGAAAATTTTGGAGTTTAAATAAAAAGCTAAAAAGAGAATAAAGGTATGAACAAAAAAATTAATTTCAGGATTCTGGCGATTAATCCAGGCTCGACCTCTACTAAGGTTTCGATCTTTGAGGACGAAAAAGAGATCTTCGGGGAGACGATCTCTCATTCCAAACTGGAACTGGAGCCTTTCAGAAGGGTCTGGGACCAATATGAGTTCAGGAAGAAGCTGATCAAGGACCTGCTGGAGCGATATGAGATCAGACCAGAGACTCTTTCGGCAGTTGTAGGACGGGGTGGGCTTTTCAGGCCGGTGGTCTCAGGAACTTACCTGGTCAATGAGTTGATGATCGAGGATGGTAGAAACGCTTTTGGAGGTGAGCATCCATCTAACTTAGGTGCGGTTCTGGCTTTTGGTCTTGGCTGGGACTATCACATCCCGGCATTTATCGTGGACCCCCCTTCAGTAGATGAATTCGATGAATGCTCCCGTTATTCCGGCTTGCCAGAATTCCCCAGAAAAAGTCTTTTTCATGCTTTAAACGTCAAAGCCACAGCCAGGTTAGCTGCACGAGATTTGAAGAAGAAGTTAGAAGAGATAAATCTGATAGTAGCTCATTTAGGAGGGGGAATCACAGTTGCGGCTCTAAAAAAAGGTAGAGTGATTGATGCCAATAATGCTTTGCACACAGGTCCTTTCACCCCGGAAAGATCTGGCACCTTGCCGATGTTCGATTTTGCTGAATGGTGTTTTTCGGGAAAGGTGACTTTGGATCAGGTGAAAAAGAGGATGGTAGGTGGTGGTGGTCTGGTGGCTTATCTGGGAACTAACGATGCCAAGGAAGTGGAAAAAAGGATAAGCCAGGGAGACAAAGAGGCTGAGGCTGTGTACCAGGCGATGATCTACCAGATCGCCTGCGAGATAGGCTCAAGGGCAGTAGCACTCAAAGGGAAGGTCGATGCTGTGGTTTTAACCGGAGGATTGGCTAATTCTCAGTTGGTAGTTGACAAGCTGAAAGAGTATGTAGCATTCATCGCCAGGGTCTTAGTTTATCCAGGGCAGGATGAGATGAAGGCTTTAGCTTTAGGTGCCCTTCGTGTTCTAAGAGGGGAAGAGGAAGCTAAGACTTATCCGCAGTCAGTTAAATAAAAAGGTTCAAAAGTTCCAGGATAAAAAATGTAGCGCGAGGCTTTTAGCCTCGCAATGCGACCCTAAAAGGGTCGCGCTACGAAAGAAAACTCAGTTTCGTAACGTTAGGGTTTATCCTGGACGTTTTTTTCCCTCGCCTCGCATAAAGATTGTAGCGGAAGGCTGAAGCCTTCCATCTTCTTCTTTGTGAAATCTGGAAACCCTGAAGGTTTCCACTACACTGGCTGTGGCCGTCGGGTCCCCTGACCCGACGGAAGAGCCTCGTAGCGTCCGGGTTCATCCCTGACGTTGCCTTTCCAGGCGCTGTTGGGTGTTACCACCTGACAGTCCATTCTTTCTGGTGTCAGGAGAAAACTCCTGACACCACGCGGAAAGACCTCAACTTTACTTTTTTGCATTAACCCCACGTTGGGGGCAACGTGGGGTTACCTTTTAGCGACCCTGAAAGGGTCGCTCTACGAAAATAAAAAAATGGAGGTCTGAAGACCTCCGCTACATTATTTCACCAAAAATTCTTGACAACATCTCCATATATCTATTATAATACCTTTCCTTTTGAAAATAAAAGAAAGCGAGGAAAATATGGTTGGAATCACAGGATACGGGGCATACATCCCCAGGCACCGGATAAAGGTGGAGGAGATCGCCAAGGTCTGGGGTGCGGATGCCCAAGCCTATAAAAAAGGGCTATTCGTGGAGGAAAAATCTGTACCTGGTCCGGATCAGGATACTATTACAATGTCAGTTGAGGCAACTTTCAGCGCCTTGAAAAGAGCGCAGATCGACCCTAAAAAAATCGGTGCAGTCTATGTTGGCTCAGAATCTCACCCCTATGCAGTGAAGCCTTCAGGCACAACAGTAGCGGAGGCAATTGGTGCCACCCCGGACGTTCACTGTGCAGATTTTGAATTCGCCTGCAAAGCTGGCTCTGAGGCGATGTTTGTCTGTCTGGGTTTAGTCGGCTCTGGCTCAATCGAATATGGATTAGCAATCGGGGCAGATACCTCACAGGGGGCACCAGGTGATGCCTTAGAATATACTGCTGCTGCAGGGGCTGCTGCCTTCATTATGGGAAAAGATAATATCATAGCCGAGGCGATTGACACTTACTCTTATATGACTGATACCCCTGATTTCTGGAGAAGGGAATATCAATTTTATCCCCGGCATGCCTCAAGGTTCACCGGGGAGCCAGCATATTTTAAACATATCTTGGGAGCAGGGAGGGCAATGTTAGAAAAGGTCAAGATGAAACCCAAAGATTTTCAATACGCGGTCTTTCATCAACCGAATGGTAAATTTCCACAGAGAGTTGGCAGACTCTTAGGGTTTGAGAAAAAACAGATCGAGACCGGACTTTTGTGTCCTAAATTAGGTAACACTTACTCAGGTTCATCTCCCATGGGTCTGACCGCAATTTTGGATGAAGCCAAGCCGAATGATTTGATCTTTATGGTCTCCTACGGGTCTGGCGCAGGCAGTGATGCTTTTGTCTGGAGAGTAACTGAGAGGATAAATCAAGTCAGGGATTCTGCTGTCAAGACCAGGGAAATGCTGAACAACAATAAAAGTTATTTGGAATACGGAACCTATGCTAAATACCGCGGAAAAATCAGGAAGGGAGAATAGGAGGGAAAATGAGAGACGTAGCCATTATCGGAGTAGGAATGAATAAATGGGGGGAGTTATGGGAAAGTTCTTTAAGAGATATTTTCACTGAAGCCGCTCTTTTAGCTATCGAAGATGCAGGGGTTGACCATATAGATTCGATGTATATCGGGTGTATGTCCTCAGGGCTTTTCGTAGGGCAGGAGCACCTTTCCTCGCTTTTAACTGATTATCTGGGAATGGGACCTATTCCTGCTACCAGGGTCGAATCTGCCTGCTCTTCAGGAGGATTGGCTTTGAGAAGCGGATTTATCGACGTTGCCTCCGGGATGAACGATATTGTGTTAGTTGGAGGAGTGGAGAAGATGACTGATGTCTCTGTGCATGGAGCTACCTTTGCGCTGTCCACAGCCGCAGACCAGGAATATGAGGTTTACCATGGAGTGACATTCCCCGGACTTTATGCTTTGATGGCACGGGCACACATGCACAGATACGGAACTACCAGAAAGCAGTTAGCTCAAGTCGCAGTTAAAAACCATTTTCACGGCTCGATGAATCCGTTAGCCCAATATCCCCAGAAGATAACTGCAGAGGAGGTCATCGAGTCGGTTATGGTGGCAGACCCCTTGAGAATTTTGGATTGTTCTCCGATCACAGACGGTGCCGCTGCAGTGATTTTAGCTCCACTGGATTTAGCCAAAAAGATTTCCAAAAAACCAGTAGTAAAAATCATCGGCTCAGGTCACGCCACAGATACAATAGCCCTTCACAGCCGTAACGACCTGACTGAAATCAAATCTACTGAAAGAGCAGCCAAGATCGCCTATGAGATGGCAGGTAAAAGTCCGGAAGAGATTCACTTAGCTGAAGTGCACGACTGTTTCACCATAGCGGAGATATGCGTTATCGAAGCTTTAGGATTTGCTGAAAAAGGGAAGGGAGGACCTGAGACTGAACATGGACTCACTACCTTGGGCGGAAAGATTCCGGTCAACACTTCCGGCGGACTAAAGTCCAAGGGCCATCCGGTAGGAGCCACAGGTGTTGCCCAGGCTATCGAGATAACAAAGCAGCTCAGGGGTGAGGCAGGGGAGCGGCAGGTTAAGAATGCCAAGGTTGGGCTGACCCAGAATATGGGAGGAAGCGGAGGAAGCAGCCTAATTCATATAATGGAGGTGGTATAATGTCATCACCCAGATACTGGAGGGGAATCCCTCAAAGATATAGATTGGAAGCCGGCAAGTGCAAAAAATGCGGCAAGATATATTTTCCGCCCAGACTGATTTGCGATGAGTGCAAAGGACGGGAGTTTGAGAAAGTCAATTTGCCAAAAGAAGGTAAAATTCTCACTTATACCATAATACGGGTTGCTCCCAGCCAGTGCACAGACCAGGCACCTTATGCTATGGGGATTGTTGAATTATCCGCAGGATCCACAGGAAAGGATGGAGTGAAAATTTTATCCCAGATTGCAGATTGCGATTTTGATAAACTGGAAATCGGGATGCCAGTGAGGATCGAGTTCCGGAAAATCTACCAGGAAGGCGAAGCCGGGATTATCTGTTACGGTTATAAATGCGTGCCGGTGTAATTTGACCCCACCCTGCCCTCCCCTTCAAGGGGAGGGTAATAAATTCCCTCTCCCTACGGGAGAGGGTTAGGGTGAGGTCGGACGATGAAAAGGGTTTATCGTAGCGCCCGTAGGGCAATGCGACCTTGAAAGGGTTGCGCTACGAAAAAGCAAATGACCAGGGAGAATTAGGTGATGAATATCTTTGGTTATCAAATTGACCTTCTTTTATTGTGGACAATTATCGCTGGTTTAGCTGCCATAGTAATTGCTCTTTTCGCCTGGATTTTGCCACCACGTGGTCATCTACGAAAGGAAGAGGAAGAACGTACTAAACGAATCGAAGAATCAGCACAAACAGCTACAAAAGAGGCGATAGCTGCAAAAGAAGAAGCTATGAAAGCTAAAGAAAAAGCCGATTTGGCAAATAAAAATATAGAGAATATTGAAAGACATTTGGGTATTCCAATTTACACTGACGGTTTACCTTTTTCGAACCCACGAGTCTTTGATCCGTTTTTCGAGGGTTCGAAGCTGATGACAGAATATAAATGGAGCGAGGCAATTGTTGAATTCAGACGCGCAATGAAAGAAGCCAAAGCGAGTGAATTAGTCCGGCTTTATAATTTTATTGGGCTTTGTTATTATACTACCGGTAAACTTGAGTTAGCTCAAGAAAACTATGAGAAATCTTTAACACTTGCTAAAGAGTTTGGGGATAATGCAGGTGAAGCAATGGCTCTTGGCAACCTTGGTTTGATTTATCAAATAATGGGTAATTTTGACGAGGCTTTAAAATATCATGAGAAGGCTTTAAAAATTTTTATAGAAATTAACAATCAAAAAGATAAAGCAACAACTCTTAACAACCTAGGTGTAATCTTTCAATCCAAAGGAAATTTGGATGAAGCCTTTAAATACCACGAAGAGGCACTAAAAATTAGTAGTGAAACTGGCAATCAGATTGATAAAGCTAGGGCACTTGGAAGCCTTGGTTTAATTTATCAAACAAAAAGAATATTTGACAAAGCTTTAGAGTACTATGTTGCCGCTTTAAAAATTTTTAGAGAAAGCGGCTATAAAGAAGGAGAAGCCTCTACACTTAACAACCTCGGTATATTCTTTCAGTCAAAAGGAGATATAGACGAAGCCTTAAGGTACTACCAAGAAGCTCTGAAGATTGACAGACAAATAAACAATCGTTTAGATGAAGCAAAAGCTCTTAACAATATAGCTGTAATCCTCAGAACCAAAGGTGATTTAGACACGGCGTTAGTTTCTCATACAGAGGCTTTAAAGATTTTTATGGAAATTGGAAATAAAGAAGGGGAAGCAAGGATTTTTAATAACATAGGTTTAATCTATAAGATTAAAGGCAATTTACAGGAGGCCTTGAAATATCTAGAAAAGGCTTTAAAAATATATGAAGAAATAGGCAATAAAGAAGGAGAGGCATTAGCAAGTATCAATCTTGGTCTAATTTTTCAAACCAAAGGTGAAAAGGAAAAGGCGTTAAAATATATGGAAGCCTCTTTAAATCAGTTTACTCAGATCGGGGCACAAAGGGAAATTGATTCTATTAAACAAAATATCGAAAAAATAAAAGATAAATAATTGAAAGGATACCTAATCTTAATCTGAAAAGCAAATATACATCAATGATATATTTTTTCGGCATGACAATTGATATCACTTTATTCCTGACAATTTTCTTTGGTGTTTCGACTATAGTTCTCTCAATCATTTTATACATTAAATCTAAACAGAGTGTAATAAAACAAACACTTAATGCAATTTTACATGTATATTCAAATAGATTTACCTCTGATTCTTCACAAGTATCAGACTTATTTAATGAAGGGGTACAATTGATAAAGAAGCAAAATTGGGATATGGCCATTGCAAAGTTTGAAGAAGCAAAGAAACAAGATCCTACAGCTGGTCAGTTAATTGCAATTTATAGCTTTATTGGTCAATGCAAGTATTATAAAGATGATCTTAAATTAGCTATAGAGAATTGGAATAAATCTTTTAATCTTGCAAAAGATGTTGGAGATGAAGATGGTGAAAGAGCTGCTCTGGGATATCTCAGTTTAATTGTGCGCCCCAAAGAAGAATTACCAAAGATTTAAAGTAGCTAAAAAAAAGCTAAATACTAATGAGTTGACATTGAATGTAAATTATTTAAAATAAAAGAAGAAAATGTTCCGCATAGAATCAAAAATCGATACTGGTTCCTTAGAATACAAGGCTAATTCTGAGGCTCTGCAAAGGGTGGTGGATGAGTATAAGGAGGCGCTGGCTAAGGTCAAGGAGGGCGGGTCTGCTAAGGATAGGGAAAGGCATAAATCCAGAGGAAAGCTTTTGCCCAGGGAAAGGCTGAATCTTCTCTTCGATAAAAATACTCCTTTCTTAGAGTTCTCCCATTTAGCCGCTAACAAGGTGTATGAGGAAGACCCTCCTGGTGCTGGAATTATCACCGGAGTAGGCGTGGTGCATGGAAGAGAGGTCTTGATTGTGGCTAATGATGCTACAGTAAAGGGCGGAACTTACTTTCCGATGACCATCAAAAAGCACGTCCGTGCCCAGGAGATTGCAGAGCAGAACAGGCTTCCCTGTGTCTATTTGGTCGACTCAGGCGGGATTTTCCTTCCCTACCAGTCAGGAACATTCCCGGATAGAGACCATTTTGGGAAAATCTTTTATAATCAAGCCAGGCTCTCTGCTTTAGGGATTCCTCAAATTGCTGTGGTCTTAGGCTCCTGCACTGCAGGGGGTGCTTATGTTCCGGCAATGAGCGATGAGGCGGTTATAGTAAGAAAACAGGGGACGATTTTCATCGGAGGTCCTCCTTTGGTAAAAGCCGCAACCGGAGAAGAGGTCACAGATGAAGAATTGGGCGGAGCAGACGTTCACTGCCGGATTTCCGGAGTTGCAGATCATTACGCTTTGAATGATGAACATGCCATAGAGATCACCAGGAACATAATCGAGAATTTGAACCCGCCGAAGAAATTCGAATTGGAAGCCTCGGAGCCGGAAGAGCCTTATTATGATCCAAAGGAAATTTACGGGGTCGTTCCCAGGGATATAAGAAAACCTTATGACCAGAGGGAGATTATTGCACGGATAGTTGATGGCAGCAAATTTCAGGAGTTCAAAGAGCTTTACGGACCTACTATAGTCACCGGTTTTGCCCGGATAATGGGGTATCCGGTTGGTATTTTGGCAAACAACGGCGTCCTTTTCTCGGAAAGCTCAGTCAAGGCAGCACACTTCATCACTCTGTGCACGATGAGGAAAATTCCTTTGATATTTTTGCAGAATATCACCGGCTTTATCGTCGGAAAACAATATGAACACGGCGGAATTGCCAAAGATGGTGCCAAGATGGTTCATGCGGTCGCCAATGCAGACGTGCCGAAGTTCACTGTCATTGTTGGCGGATCATATGGTGCTGGGAATTACGGGATGTGCGGAAGAGCTTATAATCCGCGCCTCTTATGGATGTGGCCCAATGCTAAAATCTGCGTTATGGGCGGAGATCAGGCGGCAAATGTTCTTTTGACTGTCAGGATGAGATCCTTAGAGGCTAAAGGAATCAAGATGACCGAAGAGGAACAGGAGAAGTTCAAGGAGCCGATTTTGAAAAAATATGAAGAGGAGTCCAGCCCTTACTACAGCACCGCACGAATATGGGATGATGGGATAGTTGATCCAGTCGAAACCAGGACCGCCTTAGCTTTAGGAATCTCTATGTCTCTGAATGCTCCAATCCCTGAGACGAAGTATGGGATTTTCAGAATGTAAAAAAGACAAAGGAAGAAGGAAGATAAGAATAATAACGGATTACGAATGATGGATGACGAATAAGAAGAACGTAGCGTTGCCACTCCCGTGGCAATGAATGATTCGTCCTCACAGGAGTGAGGACGCTACGGATTAATAAAAATATGCCTTCAGAATATCAAACCATCGACTTTAAGATAGAAAACCAGATCGCCCGCATTTTTTTGAACCGCCCGGAAGTTCATAACGCCTTCGATGACGTAATGATCTCGGAGCTTTCTGAAGTTTTCAAGAAAATCGCTCAGGATGAAAAGGTCAGAATTGCAGTTCTCAGCGGGAATGGCCAATCTTTCTGCGCGGGTGCGGATTTGAACTGGATGAAAAGAGTGGTCAATTTTTCGTATGAGGAAAATTTAAAAGAGTCTCTGCAGTTAGCAGAGCTTTTTTATTTGATGTATACTCTTCCCCAACCAACTATTGCAAGAGTCAACGGTGTATCTATTGGAGGGGGAGCAGGGCTGGTTGCCGTTTGTGACATTGTTATTGCCTCAGACAAAGCTAAATTCAGCTTATCCGAGGTGAAATTAGGTTTGGTTCCTGCCTGTATCTCACCCTATGTTCTGCGAAGAGTGGGTGAAAGAGTCGCACGAGAACTATTCTTGACAGGAGAGAGGATTGATGCCCAAAAAGCCTTACAATTTGGGATGGCAAATCAAGTAGTGCCAGAGGAAAAATTGGATGAAACAGTAAATGAAAGGGTAAAACAGCTTCTTTCCTCAGGTCCAAAAGCTCTGGCTATGTGTAAGGATTTATTGCAAAAGGTTCCCTCGATGGGTTATGAAGAATTCAAAAGATATACTGCAGAGGTCATTGCTAAGATGAGAATCAGCGAGGAAGGGCAGGAAGGGATGAACGCTTTTTTAGAGAAAAGAAAGCCGAAATGGAATCAAGAATAAAATAGGATATAACTGTCATTGCGAGGAGGTCATTTGACCGACGAAGCAATTTGCGTAAGTTGAGTAAACGGATTGCTTCGCTCCTTTCAGTCGCTCGCAATGACGGATAAGCGACCCTGAAAGGGTCGCGCTACGAAAAACAAATATCATGTTCAAAAAAATTCTAATAGCTAACCGTGGTGAAATCGCTGTCCGGATCATCCGGGCCTGTAAGGAGATGGGGATTGAAACTGTGGCGGTCTATTCGGATGTGGATAAAAAAGCCCTGCACGCTCAATTAGCAGATGAGGCTTATCTTCTGGGTCCTGCTCCTCCTTTAGAAAGTTATCTGAACATAGATAAGATCATCGAGACAACCAAGAAAAGTAAAGCCGAAGCGATTCATCCGGGATATGGTTTTCTGGCGGAGAATCATCTTTTTTCCAAAAGGTGCGAGGATGAAAAGATAACTTTCATCGGTCCTAATTCAAAAGCTCTGAGATTGGTTGGAGACAAACTTGAATCTCGAAACACGATGACTCAAGCTAAAATTCCAATAATACCTGGTATGAAGATGAAAGGCGGAAGTCTAAAGGACTTTGAAGAGCAGGCAGAGAAGATTGGTTATCCGGTGATGCTCAAAGCTTCTGCCGGTGGTGGAGGAAAGGGGATGAGGATTATTCACTCTAAGGAAGATTTAAAATCCTCTATTGAAGCCGGAATGAGGGAGGCAAAATCTGCTTTTGGGGATGAGTCGGTTTACTTAGAGAAGTGCGTTGAGAGACCGAGGCACATCGAGTTTCAGGTGTTAGCAGATAATTATGGAAATGCGGTTCACTTTTTTGAAAGGGAGTGCTCTATCCAGAGGAGACATCAAAAGATAATCGAGGAGACTCCTTCAACTGCTTTGACTCCCGAACTGAGAGCGGAAATGGGGAAGACCGCGGTGAAAGTGATTCAAACTGCAAATTATAACAATGCAGGAACAGTTGAGTTTTTATTAGATGAAAATGGAAAATATTATTTCTTAGAGGTTAATGCCCGAATTCAGGTCGAGCATCCCATTACTGAGATGGTAACTGGAGTCGATTTGGTCAAATCACAGATAAGAATTGCCAGCGGTGAGAAACTTCCTTTCAGGCAAGAGGAGCTTTCACAAAGAGGGCATGCCATAGAATGCAGGATCTACGCAGAAGACCCGGAGAATGACTTTCTCCCTTCCTTTGGGAAAATACTTTATGTCAAGGAGCCATCAGGTCCCGGCATAAGAAACGACTCAGGTCTTTATTCGGGTATAGATGTGACCATGCATTATGACCCGATTCTGGCTAAACTAATCTGCTGGGGTGAGAATAGAGAATCCGCTAGGAGAAGAGCAATTCAGGCTCTTTCCGATTATGCTATCCTGGGGATCAAAACGCAGGTAAACTATCTTAAGGATTTGCTATCTCATCAGGAATTTGTTGACGGAAATACCCGCACTGATTTCATTCCGAAAAATATGAGCGAGTGGAAAGAAAAAAGGTCAAGAGAAAAGCTCAGAGAAACTGCCCTGATAGCCGGAGCTATTCAATCGATGGAAAAGACCTCACCTAAGGGAAAGATGGTTAAAGCTACGGGATTCGACCCCTGGATTTCCCTGGGAAGATGGGAGATAGGCGCATAACTTATGGAATTTGAATTCAACTTAGAAGATAAGCTCTATAAAATCTCTATCGAGAAAAAGGGGGATACCTATTTCGTCGATCTGGGTAATTCAAAAAGAGAAGTTGAGTTTCAGAACATCTCTCCAAACTGTTTTTCTCTTTCAATTGACGGGCATAACCAAACAGTTTACATAGCTGAGGCTGAGAATAAGAGATTCATCTTCGTTCAGGGTGAGCAATTCGTCATTCAGGAAAAGGAAACTACTAAGGTCAGAAAAAAAGAAGATGAAGCAGGTTTAATCGATGGAAAACAGTTAGTGCGGGCGCCGATGCCTGGAAGGATTCTCAAGATTTTGGTCTCCGAAGGTGAAAAGGTGAGAAAAAAACAAAGCCTGGCTATTGTAGAGGCGATGAAGATGGAGCACGAGATAAAATCGGCCTTGGACGGAATCGTGAAAAAAGTCAATTTCAAAGAAAACCAGATGGTGGATACCGAAGAGCCGATTATGGAGTTGGAAGAGGAGAAGTGAGTTTTCGTAGCGCGAGGCTTTCAGCCTCGCAATGCGACCCTGAAAGGGTCGCGCTACGATACACCTTCTACTGTGCTGTCAGGTGTTACAACCTGACAGCGTCACCAAGGTTAAAGAAAATCGTAGCGTTGCCACTCCTGTGGCAACGAGGAAAAATCGTAGGCGGAGCACCCTGCTCCGCAGAAGCTAAAGGAAACGTAGAGACGCATTGCATGCGTCTCTGCAATAGATAGTTCCTAGGCGACCCTAAAAGGGTCGCACTACGAAATAATTTTTATTAGGACGTAAATATGTTTGGTTATCAAATCACTGACCCACCTTTATTCTGGTCAATTGTAGCCGTAATTATTGCTGTTCTCGGGGCTCCAATTGCCCTTTTTGCTTGGATTTTACCACGGAAAGCAAGATTAAGAAGGGAGGAAGAGGAACGTATTCGAAGAATTGAAGAGGAAACCAAAGTTATTAAACAAGAAGCTCAAGAAATCAAAAAGGAAGCGAAAGAAGCCAACGAAAACGTAAAGTGGATGGAAAAGCATCTTGGTATCCCGATTTATGTCGATGGATTGCCCCAGGCAGACCCGCCTGTTTTTGATCCATTTCTGGAAGGAACAAAGCTAATGACACAATACAAATGGGATGAAGCAATTACTGAATTCAAAAAATCAATGAAAGAAGCCAAAGCCAGCCAATTAGTGGCACTCTATAATCTCATTGGGCTTTGTTACTATACCCCGGGAAAACTTGATTTAACTCTTGAAAATTGGAATAAATCTTTGAGCCTTGCAAGGGAGTTTGATGATAAAGAAGGAGAAGCAAAAGCTCTTGGCAACATCGGTTTAATCTATCAGACCAGAGGAGACCTGGACAATGCCTTAAAATACCATGAAGATGCTTTGAAAATTGAAAGAGAAATTGGTAATCGAAAGGATGAAGCAAAAATTCTTGGCAACATCGGTTTAATCTATCAGGTCAGAGGTGAGTTGGATAAAGCCTTAAAACACCATGAAGATGCTTTGAAGATTCAGCAAGAAATAGGCAATAAGGTTGGTGAGGCGCGTCAGCTTGGCAACCTCGGTATAATCTATCAGACCAGAGGAGATCTGGACAAAGCCTTAAAGAATTTTGAAGAGGTTCTAAAAATTGACAGAGAAATAGGTAATCGAGAAGATGAAGCCCAAGCCCTTGGCAACATCGGTATAATCTATCAGACCAGAGGTGATCTGGACAAAGCCTTGAGATACCTAGAGGACGCTTTGAAGATTGACAGAGAAATTGGCTACAAGGAAGGAGAAGCTCAAGACCTTAACAGCATCGGTTTCATCTTTCAATCTAAGGGAGAAAAAGAAAAGGCTTTAAAATGTTATGAAGATGCTTTGAGGCTATTTACTGAAATCGGAGCGCAAATGGAAATTGAGATTACTAAAGGAAATATTAAGAGATTAAAAGGAGAATGAAGTTATATAATAAAAGGTTTAAGGGATTAAGGGTTCAAGAGTTAAAGGGATAAGAAACGTTATTAGCATCCGTGAAGAAGACAGATTTAGTGATTTTTTCGTAGCGCGAGGCTTTCAGCCTCGCAATGCGACCCTGAAAGGGTCGCG